>JAODMA010000194.1 GCA_025464545.1 Arthrobacter sp.
CAGCACACCGGCTGCCCTTTTCCGGAACGGTCCCGGTCAGGCAACTTCCGGGGGCAGCATCAGACGCGCACCCGGGATGGCGTTGAGCAGCGCCTTCGTGTAGTCCTGCTGCGGCGAGTCGAAGACCTCGTCCGTGGAACCGGTCTCCACCAGCTTGCCCTGCTCCATGACGCACACGTGGTCCGCAATCTGCCGGACCACGGCGAGGTCGTGGGTGATGAACAGGTACGTCAGGCCCAAGCGGGACTGCAGATCGGCGAGCAGGTTCAGCACCTGTGCCTGGACGAGGACGTCCAGTGCGGAGACCGCCTCGTCACAGATGATCACCTCGGGATCCAGTGCCAGAGCCCGCGCAATGGCGACACGCTGGCGCTGGCCGCCCGAAAGCTCGTTCGGGTACCGCTGCATGGTGGACTGCGGCAGTGCCACCTGGTCCAGCAGTTCGCGGACCTTCTTCTCGCGGCTGGCCTTGTCGCCGATCTTGTGGGTCCGCAGCGGCTCCTCGATGGTCCGGAAGATGTTGTACATCGGGTCCAGGGAGCCGTAGGGGTCCTGGAAGATCGGCTGTACGCGCCGGCGGAAGGCGAAGATCTCCTTGCTGTTCAGCGTGGACGTGTCCACACCGTCGAACACGATCCTGCCGGAGGTCGGTGCCAGGAGGTTCAGGACCATCTGCGCCACCGTGGACTTGCCGGAACCCGACTCCCCCACGATCGCCGTCGTCGTTCCGCGCTTGACGCTGAACGAGACGTTGTCCACCGCGGTGAAGTCCGTGGACCGGCCGAAGCCGGAGCGCAGCTTGAAGACCTTGCTCAGGTTCTCGATCTGCAGGACCTCTTCGGGCAGCGATGGCGCCACCACGAGGTCATCACCCGGGGCGAGCAGTTCGTCGGTTTCAACGCCGAGTTCCTTGGCGACCTGGATGCGACGTGACGCCAGCGACGGCGCCGAGGCGACGAGCCGCTGGGTGTACGGGTGCTGAGGATTCTGCAGCAGTTCAAGTGACGGCCCGGATTCCACAACCTGGCCGCGATACATGACCACTACCTTGTCGGCGCGCTCCGCGGCAAGTCCCAGGTCGTGGGTGATCAGCAGCACGGCGGTTCCCAGGTCCGTGGTCATCTTGTCCAGATGATCGAGGATCTGCCGCTGCACCGTCACGTCCAGGGCCGACGTCGGCTCGTCTGCGATCAGAAGGCGCGGCTGGCAGGACAGCCCGATGGCAATCAGCGCGCGCTGGCGCATGCCGCCGGAGAACTCGTGCGGATACTGCTTGGCCCGCCTTGCGGCGTCGGGCAATCCTGCCTGGGAGAGGACCTTTGCGACATCGTCCGGGCCGCTGGGGAGCCCGTTGGCCTTCAACGTTTCCCGGACCTGGTAGCCGATTTTCCACACCGGGTTGAGGTTGGACATCGGGTCCTGCGGGACCATGCCGATGCTGTTGCCGCGGAGTTCGATCATCCGCTTCTCGCTGGCGGAGGAGATGTCCTCGCCGTCGAACAGGATCTGCCCCGCCGAGACGCGGCCGTTGCCCGGCAGCAGCCCGATCGCGGCAAGCGCGGTCGTAGACTTGCCGGAACCGGATTCGCCCACGATGGCCACGGTCTCACCCGGCATGATCGTCAGGTGTGCATTCCGCACCGCCTTGACCTCACCGTTGCTGGTGGCGAAGCTGATCGCCAGGTCCTTGATTTCAAGCAGCGGGCGAACAGCGTCGTAGCCCGCTTCCTGGATCTCAACAGAGGCGTTCATGGCGTCCCCTTTCATCGCTTGCGCGCTTTGGGATCGAGAGCATCGCGGAGGGCATCGCCCAGCATGATGAAGCTCAGGACGGTGATGGAAAGCGCGATTGCCGGATAGAGCAGTGGCATCGGATTGGACCGCAGCGAGGCCTGCGCCGCCTGGATGTCGTTGCCCCATGACATGACGCTGGGTGGCAGCCCGATGCCGAGGAAGGACAGCGTGGATTCGGCCACGATGAACGTGCCCAGGGAAATTGTCGCGACGACGATGATCGGAGCCAACGAGTTCGGCATGACGTGGCGCATGAGCGCCCCGAACCTGGAAACACCGAGGGACCGCGCCGCGGTGACAAAGTCCGCGTTACGGACCTCGATGACTGCCCCGCGGGTGATGCGGGCAATCTGCGGCCAGCCGAAGGTGACCAGGATCAGCACCAGGGTCCATGCCGTGCGGTTGGCGCGGAACATCGGCAGCTGCATCAGCACGATGGCGCCCAGGATCAGCGGCAGCGCAAAGAAGATGTCGTTGATGCGGGCCAGGACGGCATCCACCCAACCGCCGTAGTAGCCGGCCAGGGCGCCCATGACGCCACCAATCAGGAGCACTCCGATGGTGGTGAACAGGCCCACCGTCACGGAGGAACGGGTGCCGAAGATGACGCGTGCATAGACATCGCAGCCTTGCTGGGTGAACCCCAGCGGATGGCCGTCGGCAGGTCCCGCGTCAGAGTTGGCCAGCTGGCAGGCTTCGGAGGACGGATCGATCTGGGAGAAGAGTCCGGGGAACAGTGACACCGCCACCACAACGAGGATCAGGACAGCAGAAATCAGGAACAGCGGCTGCTTGCGCAGGTTCCGCCAGGCCTCGCCCCAGAGGCTCAGCGGCGCGTTTTCTTCTTTGACCCGGTCGGTCGCCTGGAGCGGCGTCTCGGAAAAGTCGGCAACGAAGTGCTCGATGTGGCGCTGCGCAGGAGCGGCGCCGTGCTTTGCGGTGGAGTTATCAGGAGTCATAGCGGATCCTCGGGTCAAGCCAGGCGTACAGCAGGTCAACGAGCAGGTTGGAGAGGCAGTAGATCAGCACCAGTACTGTGACGATCGAGACCACCGTCGGGCCTTCCCCTGACAGCACGGCCCGGTAGAGCCGGTTGCCGACGCCCGGCACATTGAAGATGCCCTCAGTGACGATCGCGCCGCCCATCAGGCTGCCGAGGTTCGCGCCGAGGAACGTGACGACCGGGATCAAGGAGTTGCGCAGGATGTGCACGCGGACCACCCGGAAACGGGATAAGCCCTTGGCCGTGGCGGTGCGCACGTAGTCGGCACTCATGTTCTCGATCACGCTGGTGCGCGTCAGCCGAAGGACATACGCAAAGGAGCCCAGGCCGAGGACGATTGCCGGCAGGATCAGGTCCTGGATGGTGGCCGCGGAACTGACCGTCGGTTTGGCCCAGCCGAGCTGAACCCCGATGAAGAACTGCAGCAGGAACCCGAGCACGAAGATCGGGATGCCGATGACGATCAGCGAGGCCACCAGAACCGTGGCGTCAAAGAACTTGCCCTTGCGCAGCCCGGCGATCAGGCCGAAGACGATGCCGAAGACGGCCTCGAAAATAAGAGCCATCACGGCGAGGCGGGCAGTGACCGGGAAGACTTCGCTGAGCACCGCGGCGATGGGGCGTCCGGAGAAGTCCTGGCCGAGGTCGAAGGTGAAGATGCTCTTGAGGTAAAGCAGGTATTGGATCCAGAACGGCTGGTCCAGGTGGTACTGGGCCCGCAGCTTGGAAGCCACGGCCTCATTGACCGGCTTGTCGCCGAAGAGCGCCACGATGGGGTCGCCGGGGAGGCTGAAGACCAGGAAGTAGACCAGCAGGGTTGCGCCCAGGAAGACGGGAATCAGGTGCAGGAAACGCTTGAGAACGTAGGTCGTCATCAGCGAAGCACTCCCCCGTCAGCAGGCAACCTGTCCGGGGATGCGGTGGAGTTGTCCATCAAAGAACCTTTTCGTTATGGATGCAGTACGACGCCGGTTACCTCACGGAGCGACTGCGAAAAGTTCGCCCGGAGAGCCGGGCTATAGAAATACGTGCAGGCAAGACGACGGCGGAGGCCCCAAATATCTGGGCAGCCCCCGCCGTCGTGGTGTTGTTACTTGCCGGTGATGTTGTAGTACAGCGGAACGCCGTCCCAGCCGTAGTCAACGTTGGTTACCTTGTCGCTCCAGCCGCCCTGGGCGACCTGGTACCACAGGGGGATGGCCGGGAGGTCCTGCAGCAGGATCTCCTGGGCCTTGTTCATGGCCTTGTTGCCCTCGGCAACCGAGGAGGCGTTCAGGCCGTCGGAGATGGCCTTGTCGAACGTCGAGTTGGCGTAGTCGGCGTCGTTGGA
>JAODMA010000221.1 GCA_025464545.1 Arthrobacter sp.
TCGTTCAAGGGCATCGACAACGCGTCGTACTACCGTTTGGTCGACGGCGACGAGGCGTCGTACTTCGACACGACCGGAACCGGCAACAGCGTGAACGTCGGCCACCCGGCCGCGCTCGGTCTGATCATGGACAGCCTGCGCTACTGGGTCACCGAGATGCACGTCGACGGTTTCCGGTTCGACCTCGCCTCGTCGCTGGCACGGGAATTCTACGATGTGGACAAGCTCTCCACCTTCTTCGAGCTGGTCCAGCAGGACCCCATCGTCTCGCAGGTAAAGCTCATTGCCGAACCGTGGGATGTCGGCCCCGGCGGCTACCAGGTGGGCAACTTCCCGCCCCAGTGGACCGAATGGAACGGCAAGTACCGCGACACGGTCCGCGACTTCTGGCGCGGCGAGCCCTCGACCCTGGGGGAGTTCGCCTCCCGTCTGACCGGCTCCGCGGACCTCTACGAGCAGTCAGGCCGCCGGCCGGTTGCGTCAATCAACTTCGTCACGGCACATGACGGCTTCACGCTGGCAGACCTCGTCTCCTACAACGAGAAACACAACGAGGCCAACGGCGAAGACAACCACGACGGCGAATCCCACAACCGGTCCTGGAATTGCGGTTTCGAAGGGCCGACCGATGACTTGGACGTTTTGGCGCTGCGCGCACGCCAGCAGCGCAACTTCATCGCCACGCTGTTGCTCTCCCAGGGTGTGCCCATGCTGCTGCACGGTGACGAGCTGGGCCGCAGCCAGGAGGGCAACAACAACACGTACTGTCAGGATTCCGAGCTCAGCTGGGTGCACTGGGACAAGGTTGACCAGCCGCTGGTGGAGTTCACCGCTGCGGTGAACCGCCTGCGGGCGGATCATCCGACCTTCCGCCGCCGGCGTTTCTTTGATGGCAGGCCCGTGCACCGGGAGGCAGGTGCCAAGCTTCCTGACATCGTGTGGCTCAACCCGGCAGGCGCCGAGATGGTGCCGGACGACTGGGGCAGCGGCTTCGGCCGCAGCATCGGCGTGTTTCTTAACGGGGAAGGCATCAATGGCGTAGATAGTCGCGGCAAGAGGATCAAAGACGTGAACTTCCTGCTGTACTTCAACGCGCACAATGAGGCGATCAAGTTCACCCTGCCCACCGCCGAATACGCTTCGGCCTGGGACGTGGTCATCAACACCGCCGGCGAGGGCGTGGAAAGTGCCCCCGTGCATGCCGGCGAAACGCTGGAAGTGCCGTCCAGGTCCTTGGCAGTTCTCCGGGCCCACACGGAACCCGAAGTCGAACCGGACCTGTCGGTGTCCGCTTCCCTGGCCGTCCGGGCCGGTACGGGAGCCGAAGTCGTGGCGGAGACGGCCCGCACCAGCTGACCGAAGATGCGTCGTCTCAGCCGCCCAGCACGACGTTCGCCGGCGGTTTCCCCGCCAGCATGAGCTCGATCTGCCGCTGCAGCAGCCGGCCCATGCGCGGACGCATCGCCGAACTCGCCCCGCCCACGTGCGGGGTGATGATCACGCCGGGCGTCGTCCAGAGCGGGTGATCGCGGGGCAGCGGTTCCGGGTCAGTGACGTCGAGCGCGGCACGGATCCGCCCCGAAGCCGTATGGCGGACGAGGGCAGCGGTATCCGCCACCGGCCCCCGGGCCACGTTGACCAGCAGCGCGCCCTCCGGCATCGCGGTCAGGAAGGCGTCATCGACCAGGTGCAGGGTGGCATCGCTTAACGGCACCGCCACCACCACAATGTCGTGGATGGGCAGAAGTGTCGGCAGCTCGGCAATGCCGTGGACGGCACCGCTTGGATCGGTGCGCGCCCGGCTGGCGACCCGCGTGACGCTCGTTTCGAACGGGATGAGTCGTTGCTCGACTGCCTTTCCGACTCCACCGTATCCGACCATCAGGACGCGGCAGTCCGCCAGGCTCGCGGTTGGCCGGGTTTCCCAGAGGCCCGCCTGCTGATTGCGGAGCAGACGCGGGAGCTCCCGCTGGCTGGCAAGCACCATGGCCAGGACAAGCTCCGCGGTGGAGGTCTCGTGGACACCGGCGGCATTGGCGAAAACCCGCCCGTCCGGCAATGACTCGGTCACGCCGTCGTACCCGATTGATTGGCTCTGCACCAGGGCCGTCTCGATGTCCTCAAGTCTGCGGAGGACCTGAGTACCGCCCATGTACGGCGGGACTACGATATCGATCTTCGACTGCGGTGCCTCACCTTCGAAGTCCCAGTCAAGCACCGTGACGTCCGGATGCGGTTCCAGGTACTCACGAAGGGCGGGATCCGGCAAACTGACGCTGATCTTCCGGGTCATAGGTCTTCAACAGCTCCATCGGCTCGGGGCGGGCCGTCACTTCGGTCGGCCGGCCAGGTAGAGGATATCCGCAGCCAGCCTAGCGGGCGGCGGCTGTGCAACCCACTTGGCTACACGCAGAAGTGAAGGCACTCCAGCGCCACCTCAGCCGGCGCTGCCCACTAAGCTGACAAGCACCCTTGACACGAATGACCACGTCACCCCAAAATGAGGGCATGACAAGCACCCTTGACAGCCAGGATCGTAGCGACGGCGATCGGGCGATTTTCCGCGCCTACCAACTGGAGTTCTGGCCGGGCATAATTGCTTACGCTGTGCTGCTCACCGGCGTATTGCTGTGGGGGGACTTGGACGGCCAGAGCCCGTGGCGGTTCGCCTGGGCGGTTGTCCCGGTGCTTCCCGCGCTCTGGATCGTGCGCGCCGTCCTCCGCCACGTTCGCCGGATTGACGACTACCAGCGTCTGCTCCTCCTGCAGGCGCTCGGCGGAGGCTTTGCTGTCGCCATGATCGCCGCCGTGACCATGGCCTTCCTCGAGATTGCGGGGCTCAGGGTTGAAGGCGTCGGTTGGATCGTTTACGGTGCTGGCATGCTCGGCTGGATTATCACCGGAACCATTGCCGGAAGACGATGAAGAACCAGCTCAAGACCCTGAGGGAGGCCCACGGCTGGACCCAAGGGGCACTTGCCGACCGGCTGGGCGTGTCCAGGCAGACTGTGAATGCGCTGGAGACCGGCCGCTACGATCCCGCCTTGCCCCTGGCCTTTCGGATCGCCCGGCTATTCGGCCAGCCCATTGAGTTGATCTTTATGCCGCCCGACGAGCCGGAGGAAGGCCAAAATCCTTAATGGCATTGGCCAGCAAGGCGGTCGCCAACCAACGGCCGGGCCCTGGTGGCGACCTCACCGACACTGATGGCAACGTCCTCGGCCTGCTTCGGGATCGATAGGTCCGGCCCTCCCGCCCGCATCTAGTCAGCGTACGGTTGTCGCGACCGCGCCGGCGAAGGACAATCAGACGTGCTGCCCGAAACTGATTAGATAGAGCCTAGCGACGCCGACGAAGACCGCGAAGGCGGCCCTCCGCAACCGATGGAGACACGATGACTACGATCACGACGACGGACGGCGCGCAGTCGCCCGCCCTGCACGTCGCCGACAGCCACGATCTGATCCGTGTGCAGGGCGCGCGCGAGAACAACCTCAAGGACATCAGCATCGAGATCCCGAAGCGCCGCCTGACGGTCTTCACGGGAGTGTCCGGCTCAGGCAAGAGCTCCCTGGTGTTCGCCACCATCGCCGCGGAGTCGCAGCGGATGATCAACGAAACCTACAGCGCCTTCGTGCAGGGGTTCATGCCCAGCCTGGCGCGCCCTGACGTCGACCACCTTGAGGGACTGACGACGGCGATCATCGTCGACCAGGAGCGGATGGGCGCCAACGCCCGCTCCACGGTTGGCACCGCCACCGACGCCAACGCGATGCTGCGCATCCTGTTCAGCCGACTCGGGCAGCCGCACATCGGGTCGCCC
>JAODMA010000232.1 GCA_025464545.1 Arthrobacter sp.
CGGAGTGCGCGGCTACCGCCCGGAGATCATCACGGGCCCGGACGCCTCCACCCGGATTGCGGAGACCGATGCCGACGTCGTGCTGAACGGCATCACCGGCTCGATCGGGCTGGCCCCCACCCTGGCGGCGCTCCACTCCGGGGCCACCCTGGCGCTGGCCAACAAGGAATCCCTGATCGTCGGTGGCTCGCTCGTCAAGGCCGCCGCCCGCGAAGGCCAGATTGTCCCGGTGGACTCCGAACATTCGGCAATCGCCCAGTGCCTGCGCTCGGGCACCGCCGCCGAAGTGGACCGGTTGGTCCTCACGGCCTCGGGAGGGCCCTTCCGCGGCAAGACCCGAGAGGAGCTCCGCGACGTCTCCCCGCAGGACGCCCTGGCGCACCCCCCCTGGGACCTGGGCCTGATGGTGACCACCAACTCCGCCAGCCTGGTCAACAAGGGCCTCGAAGTGATCGAGGCGCACCTGCTCTTCGACATCCCGCTGGAGAAGATCGACGTCGTGGTCCACCCGCAGTCCGTCGTGCACTCCATGGTCCAGTTCATCGACGGCTCCACCATCGCCCAGGCCTCTCCGCCGGACATGCGACTGCCCATTGCGCTGGGCCTCGGCTGGCCGGACCGCGTCGCCGGATCCGCCCGGGCGTGCGACTGGACCCAGGCCACCAGCTGGACCTTCGAACCGCTGGACACGGCGGCCTTCCCCGCAGTCGGGCTTGCCAAGGACGCCGCGAGGCGGGGGAGTACCTACCCGGCCGTCTTCAACGCCGCAAACGAGGAGGCCGTAATGGCCTTCCATGCGGGCAGGATCCGCTTCACCGACATTGTCGATACCATCGAAGCCGTACTCAGCGAACACACAGGATCCTCCGGGCTCACGGTGGAGTCCGTACTGGATGCTGAAAGATGGGCACGCGCCCGCACCCACGAACGTTTGGCCGTTAGAAGCGTCTAGGAAGCAGCAGATCACAGCATGAGCCCCGTCCTCCTCTTTATCCTCGGTGTCGTCTTTGTGGCGATCGGCATCGCCGTGTCCATCGCACTGCACGAGGTGGGACACCTGCTGCCGGCCAAGCTGTTCAAGGTCCGCGTCACCAAGTACATGATCGGCTTCGGCCCGACGCTCTGGTCCAGGAAGAAGGGCGAAACCGAATACGGCTTCAAGGCCATCCCGCTGGGCGGCTTCGTCTCCATGATCGGAATGTACCCGCCGAACAAGCAGGACGGCACCGTCCGACCCTCCAGCACGGGCATGTTCCAGTCCCTCGCCAATGACGCCCGTTCAATGGCCCATGAGGAGGTAGGCCCCGCGGACGAGAACCGCGTTTTCTACCGGCTCCCGGTCTGGAAGAAAATCATCGTCATGCTCGGCGGCCCGGTTATGAACCTCCTGATCGGCGTGGTCCTCACGGCCGTGCTGCTGATGGGCTTCGGCGTCGCGACGCAAACCACCACCATCGCCGATGTCTCCAAGTGCCAGGTCAAAGCCGGTGAGACCGTGGACCCGGACTCGGCCGCCTGCAAGCTCACGCCCGCCGCCGCCGCGGGATTGAAGCCCAACGACGTCATCACCTCCTTCGACGGCAAGGCCGTCACCAGCTGGGATGAGCTCACCGGCTGGATCCGCGCCTCCGCAGACAAGCAGGTCAGCATCACGGTGCAGCGCGACGGCGCCCCCGTCACCACCAACGTCACCCCGGTCCTCTCGGCCCGTCCGGTGATCGGCGACGACGGCCGGCAGGCCCAGGACGCCGCCGGGACACTGCTCTACCAGGACGTCGGATTCCTGGGCATCGGCGCGCAGACCATGCTCGTGCAGCAGCCGGCCACGGCAGTGCTTCCGATGGCGGGTGAGAACATCAAGCAGGTTGCCGGCGTCGTGGTCAACCTCCCGGCGCGGGTGGCGGGCGTGGCGAAGGCTGCCTTCAGCGAAGAACCCCGCGACCCGAACGGACCCATCAGCGTGGTGGGTGTGGGCAGGGTTGCCGGTGAGGTCGCAGCGATGGAACAGGTACCGCTGCAGTCCCGGCTCGCCGCCCTCGTGGGTCTGTTGGCCGGACTCAACTTCGCCCTGGCCGTCTTCAACCTCATTCCACTGTTGCCGCTCGACGGCGGCCATGTGGCAGGCGCACTGTACGAAGGCGCCCGGCGCAGGATCGCCAAGCTGTTCGGCCGCCCGGACCCCGGCGCCTTCGACATCGCCAAGCTGCTGCCGGTGACCTACGTGGTCGCGGTGCTGCTGATGGGCATGGGCGCGCTGCTGATCTACGCGGACATCGTCAAGCCGGTCAACCTCTTCGGATAGGCCCGCTCAGGGCCCGAGGCCCTCCTGTTCCCGGCTTCCTCCCGCTAGCCCGGAATCCGGTGAATTTGGATTATCAGCCAATGACGGCTAATTTCCGGTAATCAGTTGAAATCGATTGATTATGTGCGATCAGCCGTTTAGGCTGAGCCCATGTACGTAATGACCATTGACCAACGCGGAAGCACTTCCGACGTCGACCGCGTTCCGGAGCTGCTGGCGGAACTGTCCGCTCGCTCCAGCGCCGGACGGTTTGAGCGCTCGGTCGGCGACGAGGTGCAGGGCGTTCTGGAACGCCCTGCGGAGGTCGTGGAAATCGCCTTGCACGCCCTTCGCGGCGGCCACTGGTACGTCGGGATCGGAGTGGGGGCCGTGGACCTTCCGCTGCCCGCAAGCCCGCGCGAAGGATCCGGACCGGCCTTCGTTGCCGCCCGGCTCGCGGTGGACCGGGCCAAGGCCTCGGCGGCCCACGTGCCGCTCGCGGTCATCCCCGGCGGCGTCCGCCGGGGACAGGCCCCGCCGCCCCCGGAATCAGCCGTCGGAGCCGGAGGCGCCCCCTTAGGCGGCGCCTTGGACGGCGCCCAGGCATGCGCCAACGCTGAGGCAGTGCTGCGGCTGATCGGCCGCCTCGTCCAGGACCGGACTGAGGCTCAGTGGAAAGTTGTGGACGTGCTGCGTTTTGTCCAGCAGGGCCAGTCGGGCACCCATGGCACACAGAAAATCGCGGCCCGAAAACTCGCAATCACCGAACAATCTGTGAGCCGCGCACTGCTGCGCTCCGGCTGGCAGGAAGAATGGGCGGCGAGGCCGGCCGCCGAGATGCTGCTGTCCTTCGCTCACGGACTGATCACCGGGACGGACCACCCCGGTGCAGGCAACGCAGAAGGAGACCGGTGAACGCCCTCTGGATCACCCTGGCCCTGCTCGCGGCCGGATTCGTCGGCTGGCCGGTGACGGCCCTGGTCTTCCGGCTGGCCCGGACCATCGACGACCGGGCCGACGCCGGTGCAGGTGCTGCCGACCCTGACGCCTCCGACTCCGCCGCCGAGGATCCCGCGTCCGACTCCACAACCGATGCCGCCGGTGCACAGCCGGACCACCCGGACGCCACCCCCGCCGACGACGCCGGAAAGGCAGCAGCCGCCGGCACGGACATAGTCAGCAGCGCCCGGCTCCTGCGCGGAGGAGCGATCATCGGCATCCTGGAACGGCTGGCCGTCTGCCTGGCCATCCTGGCCGGCCAGCCCGTCGCGATCGCCTATGTCGTCGCCATCAAGGGCCTGGGGCGCTTCGCCGAGCTTAAGGAGACGCCGGTGGCAGCGGAGAGATTCATCATCGGAACCCTGTCCTCCATGCTGTGGGCCGCGGGCATCGCCGCGCTGGCCAAGGTGTTCTTCCTCGGCTGACCGCGGGCGTGCCCGGGCCCAGCACATGAGCCGGAGCCGCGGGCGTCCCGGCTGCCGGATGGGTACCTGGCCGTCGGGGCGATAGTGTATCGGTATGACTGTTTTTGCTGTTGAGTATGTTTACGACGCCGAATCCACCGAAGCCCGCAACGCCAGCCGCCCTGCGCACCGCGAATGGACCGCGGGACTGGCGCAGGAGGGCACGTTGCTCGCCAGCGGCCCCTACGGCGACGGCGCCGGCGCGCTCCTCATCTTCAAGGCGGCCGATGAGACGGCCCTGAACGAGATCCTCAAGCAGGATCCGTTCTTCGCCGCCGGCGCCATTTCCGGCACGCGCACCACCGTCTGGGCGCCCCTGACCGGCCTCCTGGCCAGCCACGCCGCCTGACCGGTCCGCCACAGACCATCGAACTTTCGCTCTCTAAGGAGTCCATGTGACCTCGGTCAGCCTGGGAATGCCGTCAGCACCGCCCCCCGTCCTTGCTCCCCGCCGGAAGACCCGCCAGATCAAGGTGGGCTCAGTCGGCGTCGGCTCCGAGTCCCCGATCAGCGTGCAGTCGATGACGACCACGCCCACGACGGACATCAACGCCACGCTGCAGCAGATCGCCGAGCTCACCGCCTCCGGCTGCGACATCGTGCGCGTTGCCTGCCCGTCCGCGGACGACGCCGAGGCGCTGCCCATCATTGCCCGGAAGTCGCAGATACCGGTGATCGCGGACATCCACTTCCAGCCGAAGTACGTCTTCGCCGCGATCGAAGCCGGTTGCGCCGCGGTGCGCGTGAACCCGGGAAACATCCGCAAGTTCGATGACCAGGTCAAGGAAATCGCCCGCGCGGCCAAGGACCACGGCACCTCGATCCGGATCGGTGTCAATGCCGGCTCGCTGGAGCCGGGCATTCTGAAGAAGTACGGTAAGGCGACCCCGGAAGCCCTCGTGG
>JAODMA010000238.1 GCA_025464545.1 Arthrobacter sp.
AGCACATTGACGACATCCTCGCCGACCTCGACGCCGGTTTCCGCGCGGCCAAGGCCGACTGATCCGCCGGTCTCCGGTGCCCCGGCCGCGCGCCGGGCACCGGAGGCCGCCGGCCGGGAGTCACATAGCCGTCACAATCTTCGCCACAACGGCGCTCCGTTTCGTACACTCGAGGCAGGTCATGAGTGCCAGCGACAGCCCCGGCTCGCTGGCCGGCAACCCTCCTTTTGCGGCGGGGTGCCCCGGGTGAAGACCTGGCCTGCCGGTCTGCCGACGGCGGGCAAGCGCGATGTGAAGGTCCCAGATGACGATTGCCGTCACCCGCAAGGGTGCACCCGTAAGCTCCACCGCCAGCACGCCTGCTACCGGCCCGGCAGTGGCAGCAGGTCATTACCCCGTTCCCGACGGAACGGTCCAATATCTCCGGATCGGCGACCTCGACCTCGAGTCCGGTTCCCGGCTGCCCGATGTCACCCTTGGCTATGAAACGTGGGGGACCCTCAACGCGGACCGCTCGAACGCTGTGCTCATCGAGCATGCGCTCACCGGCGACACGCATGTCACCCGCGGCGCCAGCGAGGAGCCGGGTTGGTGGGAACAGCTCGCCGGCCCCGGCGCCCCCGTGGATACGGAGAAGTACTTTGTGGTCTCCATCAACATCCTGGGCGGCTGCTACGGTTCCACCGGACCCTCCACGCCGGCTCCGGACGGATTGCCCTGGGGCTCCCGGTTCCCGCTGGTCACCCTGCGCGACACCACGGCAGCCGAAGCCCGGCTGGCGGACGCCCTCGGCATCCGTAGCTGGTACGCAGTCCTGGGCGGGTCCCTCGGCGGCGCCCGCGCCCTGGAGTGGGCCGTGACCTTCCCGGAGCGGGTCCGGCGCTGCGCCGTGATTTCCATCGGGGCCAGCAGCACCGCCGAACAGATCGCTTTCGCCCAGGCCCAGACACTCGCCATCCGCCAGGATCCCGGCTTCAACGGCGGGGACTACTACGGCGGTCCGGGGCCCGTTGCCGGCCTTGCCCTGGCCCGACGCATCGCGCACATCACCTACCGATCCGCCGCCGAGCTGGACGGACGCTTCGGCCGGAATCCCCAGGAACCCGAAGCCCCGTTGCAGGCCGGGTCCCTGGCCGGCCGGGGCCGCTACCAGGTGGAAAGCTACCTCGACCACCAGGGCAACAAACTCGTCCGGCGGTTCGACGCGAACAGCTATATCGCCATCACCGAGGCACTCATGAGCCACGACGTCAGCCGCGGCCGCGGCGAACTCGAGGAGGCCCTGGCGCCGGCCACGGCCGAGTTCCTGGTGGCAGCCGTGGACTCGGACCGGCTGTATTTTCCGGCCCAGTCCCACGCCCTCGCCCACGCCCTGCCCGGGACCGTGGAGGTACAGGTGATCCGGGCGCCGATCGGTCACGACGGCTTCCTGACCGAGATCGGCCAGCTCAGCGGGCAGCTCCGGGAGAACTTCTTCGGCTAGTCCCTGCCCACAAAGGGTGATCTTCTGGACCCGGGCCTCCGCTGCCTGTGCATTTTTGCAGACGCGCTCTGCACTAATGGCCGTTGAGACGGCGGGCGGCAGCGCCCATACTCATTGAGAATGATGCCGCGTGTCACAAATCACAGGCGTCCTCCTCCCAATGGTCCATAGGGTGTCGACGGAGACACCGAAGGAGTCGAAATGAGTACGCACAACGCAGCCGCCAGGCGCCCGGAAGAGCCCGATGTTAAGTCGTCCGGCCTGAAGAAGGTGGTGACGGCCTCCATGGCCGGCACCGTCGTGGAATGGTATGAGTTCTTCCTCTATGCTTCCGCAGCCACCCTCGTCTTCGGCAAGCTGTTCTTCCCGAACTCCGGCACGGAGCTGGACGGCATCATCGCCGCCTTCGTGACCTACGCTGTCGGCTTCGTGGCCCGCCCGATCGGCGGCATCGTCTTCGGCCACTTCGGCGACAAGTTCGGCCGCAAGCAGCTCCTCCAGCTCAGCATCATCCTGGTCGGCGTCGCGACCTTCGCGATGGGCTGCCTGCCGACGTTCCAGCAGATCGGCTACTGGGCCCCGGCCCTGCTCGTCTTCCTCCGCTTTGTCCAGGGCTTCGCCGTCGGCGGCGAATGGGGCGGCGCCGTCCTCCTCGTCGCCGAGCACAGCCCGAGCAAGTCCCGCGGTTTCTGGTCATCCTGGCCGCAGTCCGCCGTTCCGATGGGCAACCTGCTCGCCACCGGTGTGCTGTTCACCCTGTCCTCCACGCTGTCCTCGGCCGAGTTCCTGGGCTGGGGCTGGCGCGTAGCGTTCTGGCTCTCCGCCGTGATCGTGATCGTCGGTTACTACATCCGCACCAAAGTCCAGGACGCCCCGATCTTCCTGGAGGCGCGCAAGGACGTTGTTGTCGAGAACAAGGGCTACGGCGTCGCCGAGGTCTTCCGCCGCTACCCCCGCGGCGTCTTCACCGCCATGGGCCTGCGCTTCGCGGAAAACATCCTCTACTACCTCGTGGTCACCTTCTCCATCACCTATCTGAAGATCATCGTCCAGACCGACACGTCCCGGATCCTGCTGCTCCTGCTGATCGCGCACTTTATCCACTTCTGCGCAATCCCGCTGGTCGGCAAGCTCTCCGACAACTTCGGCCGCAAGCCGGTCTACATGGCCGGTGCGCTCCTCGGAGCAACCTGGGGCTTCTTCGCCTTCCCGATGATGGACACCAAGAACGACCTCATCATCCTGGCCGCCATCACCATCGGCCTGATGTTCCACGCCCTCATGTACGCCGGGCAGCCGGCGCTCATGGCGGAAATGTTCCCGACCCGGATGCGCTACTCCGGCGTCTCGCTCGGCTACCAGGTGACCTCGATCGTGGCCGGCTCGCTGGCACCGATCATCGCCACCGCCCTGCTGAGCCAGTACAAGTCCTCCACCCCGGTGGCCGTCTACCTGCTGATCGCCTGCGCCATCACGGCCGTCGCGGTGTTCCTCCTCAAGGAAACCCGCGGGATCTCGCTGCACGACGTCGACGCCGCCGACGCCCAGGGCACGGCTGACCTCCTCGCCGCCGGCAAGAAGTAACAGCCAGGAAATAACAGTTACCACAGACAACAACAGCCCTTGTCCCGTTCCGCGGGGACAAGGGCTGTTGTTGTCTACCGCTGATTGCCAGCGCGCCGCCTCAGCCGGCGAGCACTGCCTGACGTTCGGAAACCTCCATCCGGACGGCCTCGATCACGGCCTGTACGGGGGCGGAGCGCAGCGATTCCGAACGCGCCACCGCCCAGATGGGAAGCTGGCGCTGGAAGTCGTCGGGCAGGACCGGCAGGAAATCCGGGTTCCCGACGACCAGGAAATTGGGCAGCAGCCCGATGCCCGCGCCGCGCCGGACGGCTTCGAGCTGGGCGAAGATGCTGGTGGCCTGGAAACTGGAACGCGGGACCGGAAGCTGGGTCGAGCGGTGGCCCAGTTCGGCAACCTGGAGCGCGGACTCCACGTAGGAGACAAAACCGTGCTGCCGGACGTCGTCGAGCGTGACCGGCAACCCGCGCTCCCGGGCGTACTGCGGGCTGGCGTAGAGCCGCAGAAAGTAGTTGCTGAGGAAAATGGTCTGCGCATTTGTCACGTCCAGGTTCCCCACCACCACCTCAAGGTCCACTCCGGAGCGGTTCTGGCTGACTTTGCGGGTGGCGCTGAGTATCTCCACGTTGAGCAGCGGATGTTCCTGCTGCAGCCGCACGAGGGCCGGAGCGACGAAGGCGGCACCGAACCCGTCCGGCGTCGCGATCCGGACCATGCCGGCAAGCAGATCCCCGGTCCGGGCGATGGTGCTGGACAGCGCTCCCAGCGTGCCCTCGATGGCTTCCGCCGCCGCGACCGCCTGGCTGCCGAGCTCGGTCAGCTCCCAGCCGTGCGGGCTCCGCTCGAGGGTGCGCCCGCCGAGCTGCTTGTCCAGGGCGAGGATCCGGCGGGAGATGGTGGTGTGGGTGGTGCCCAGGGTCTCCGCGACAGCATTGAACCGGCCCAGCCGGGCAACGGTCAGCAGGATCAGCAGATCATCGGGGCTCGGAAGCCGCCTCAAGTCCACGAGAATTCTCCTCCGGCGGCGATGTGCATCCATGCACATGCCATCTGTAGTTTTTTGCCTTGATTGCACTGTAACAGGATGTGATGCTGGACACGGAACTAGAATTCGGCGCACGAGGATCGCGCGCAGCAGCAGACAAAGCAAAGGAGCTTATGCCATGGCAGTAATCGCTTGGATCGGACTGGGGAACATGGGCGGGTCCATGTCGGTGAATCTGGCGAAGGCCGGGCATGAGGTCCGGGGCTTCGACCTCAATGCCGAGGCCCTCGCCGCTGCCGAAGCTGGTGGCGTGAAACCGGCCGGCAGCATTGCGGCGGCCGTCGAGGGTGCCGACGTCGTCTTCACCATGCTGCCCAAGGGCGAGCACGCCCGCGCCGTCTACCTGGGCGAGGACGGCGTCCTGGCACACGCGGACACCCGCACGCTCCTGGTGGATTCCTCCACTATCGACATCGCCTCCGCGCAGGCCCTGCACGACGCCGCGGCTGCCGCCGGCTTCCGCTTCGTCGATGCCCCGGTCTCCGGCGGCATGAGCGGCGCGAAGGCGGCGACCCTCACCTTCATGATCGGCGGCGAGGCAGGCGCCGTCGCCGAAGCCGCCGAATACATCCGCCCGATGGCGGCGAACATCATCCCGACCGGCGGCCCCACCACCGGCCAGGCCGCGAAGATCTGCAACAACCTCATGCTCTTCATCAACCTGGCCTCGACCGCGGAGGGTGCCGTCCTGGCGGACCGCCTCGGACTGGACAAGCAGGTCTTCTGGGACATCGCTTCCGTCTCCTCCGGCGACAGCTGGGCCCTGCGCACCTGGTATCCGGTGGCCGGCGTCGTTCCGACCGCCGCCTCCAACAACGACTTCGCTCCCACCTTCACCACAGAACTGGCAAACAAGGACATCGGGCTGGCCATCAGCGCCACACGTGACACCGGCACTCCGCTGGAAATCGGCGAGCACGTCCAGCAGCTCTTCCAGCGCCTGATCGACTCCGGCGAGTCCGGCAAGGACTGCTCGATGATCATCAAACTCATCGACGGCTCCCTCGAGTCCGCCAAGTAACCTCCGCTCACGCTCACCATCTGCACCACACGAAAGAGACCTACCCCATGGAACGCATTCCGCACTTCATCAACGGCGCCCTGATTTCCGACGCCGACCGCTACGGCCCGGTCTTCAACCCGGCCACCGGCGAGCAGGAAAAAGAGGTTGCCCTGGCCTCCGCCGCCCGCGTCGAGGAGGCCATCCAGGCCGCCCGAGCCGCCCTGC
>JAODMA010000073.1 GCA_025464545.1 Arthrobacter sp.
CAAGGATTACCTGCGCGTGCGCGTGGGGGTCGGGCGGCCGCCCGGACGGATGGACACCGCGGACTTTGTCCTGAGGGATTTTTCCGGCCCGGAGAAAAAGGAGTTGCCGTTCCTCCTCGACTCCGCCGCAGACGCCGTGGAAGCCCTGGTCAGGGACGGCCTGACCGCTGCCCAGCAAAAGTTCCATTCGGCGCAAGCCCCGTAGCAGCGCTGGCCCCGCGCGGGCGCTGCGCGGGCGGACATGCACGACCTTATTTCCTTTCCAAGCATCCGGCATTCCGGCTATGATCTGTCTACTCATGTCGGGGGATAGGGATACGCTACTTCTAAGTCGGTCAGTCGGGGGATTGCTGACCGCAAAGCGGTACGAAGGAAACTAGATGAGGGATTCGCTGGGCTGGGGGAATGTTTCCGCTACATTGTCACCGGCCGAAGTAGAACATGCTGCCGGTCCGGTCAACAGGCTCAGGTGGTCCGGTCTCGCGCGCAACGCCGACGCCGAGCGGGTTCGGAACGAACTGCTCGCTCCGGGGCAGATGGGCGTCGTCATCACCGGCGACCGCGGCGTGGGTAAATCCCTCGTTGGACGTACGGCCCTTGCGGGATTAGACCCGGATGTCTACACCCTCCAGCTCCGGAGCTCCGGGCCCGGTACCGCTACCCCGTACGGGTGCCTGGCCTTCACCCTCGCGCGTCTGCCGCAGAGTTCCCTCGGATCACCGACCGCCATTCTGCACGGCATAACCTCCCTGATCCGCAACGACGCGGCCGGACGCACGTGCGTCATCCTGCTGGACAACGCCGGCGCCCTGGACGAACTCAGCACCGGCGTCCTACTGAACCTTCTCCAGACCCGGACGGCGCGGCTTATCGCCACAGCCCAGCGGACAACAGACCTTCCCCCGGACTTTTACTGGCTCATCACCTCCGGGCGGCTGGCCGAGGTGAGGCTCGCGAACCTGACGGAGGTTGAAACGCTGGAGGTGCTGCAGGCCGCGCTGGGGCACCGGGTGTCCAGCGCGCTGGCGAACCAGATGCACGAGTTGGTCGGCGGTAGCCCCACCTTGCTCCAGGCCGTCGTCTCGGAGCAGATCGAACGGGGAAACCTCGTGTTGTCCGGATCGGTGTGGACCCTCCTCGACGAGGTGGTGCTGGACGGACGCACGGCGTTGGAAGACATTGTGCGGGCGAGGTACGCCCGGGAGTCACCCGTGGCGCGGGAAGTCATCGACGTCCTGTCCTGCGCGCGGACCATGCCCCTGTCCCGGCTTGCCAGGATGTACGGCCCGGGCGTCATTGCGGATATGGAGGATGCGGGCCAGATTGTCATCGACCGCACCGACCGGCACTTTGTCTCCCTCGGAGACAGCTACCTGGGCGACATCGTCCGCAACTGGCTCAGCGTGGAGCGCCGCCTGGAGTTGCGGGACAAGGTCCCGGGACATCAGCCGGATGAGCTCGGCGAGTTGACGGTCGAGGACCTGCTCGCCTATGCGGCCTGGACCCACGACTGCCATGCCCCGCTTGCCCCTGCCCATGCGCTTGCGGCCGCACAGGCCGCGGTCAAGCTCTTCGACCCGAAGTTCGCGCTGGAATGTGCCGGCAGCCTGAGCCCGGGAGACCGGGAATGGGCAGAAGGGCAACTCCAGAAGTCGGCGGCCTACCTGCAGCTGGGTCTGCCATTGCAGGCAATGTCCGCCCTCGACGATATCTCGGAGGAACAGGCGCGGGCCCTGGGCGCGATGGTGTTCGCCGAGCTGATTACGGCCAAGGCCGACTGCATGTCCTGGTTGGAGGACCGGTCCGGCAAGGTCCCCGAAATGATCCGGCAGGCCCGGCTGAGGCTCCAGGAGCTGAGCGTCGATGCGCGCGCAGAATCCCAGGAAGACCTCAACCGGGCGGCATTGTGCCTGGACCTCTGCGAGTTCAACTTCCTCTCCTTCATCGGTGATTTTGAACCCATGATGGACCGGCTCAAGGCGGCGGCAGCCGACGGCCGGGGCATTGATCCGGTGCACCGGATCCGGTGCGCGATCATCCTGATGGAAGCCCTCTGCATCACGGGCAAGGAGCTCGACGCCCGAAGACTCATGCGCGAAATCGGCGGCCAGCTGGGGGAATGGTCGAACGTTCCCCGGATCCGGGAGAATTACGCCTGGCGATCCTTCAACGTGCTGCTTTTGTCCGGGTACTGGCGGCAGAGTATTGGCATGCTCAAGGACGCCAGCGGACGGGCCGGGCACGGCCTGCACTCCGGAAGTGCCGCGACGGATCTGGCTGTCGGTCTCGCGTATGTCTATGCCGGCCGCGGCTACCTGGCGCTGGATCCACTGCTTGCTGCCATAGCCCAGCTCGAGGTGCGCTCAAGCCTGCAATCCCTGCGGCAGGCCTACGCCGCCACTGCCTTCGCGTACGCGCAGACGGGCAATTCCGTCCAGGCGACCATCTACCTTGACCGGGCGCGTTCCGCGGACGGACCGGCCCGCTTTGCCATCCGCACCTCCGCCGAGTTCTGCATGGACATGGCCTCGCGCTGGCTGGGCGATCCCGAAGCGAGGGACCGGCTGGTGCGCGCGGCCGTGAGCCACTACCGGGCCGGCCGCTACACCCTGGCAGGCATCTGCATGTTTGGTGCCACGGTCAACGGCACGGCAAAGGACTTCCACTTCATGGAGGAGATCGCCGGACGGCGGCAGGGTCGGTTGGCGGAGCTGTCCCGGATCGTCGCCGTGGGAAGCCGGACGAAGGACGCCGCCATCATGCTGCAGGCCGCCGAGCTTTCCGCCAGCCTGGAGCTCGACGCCGTGCAGGCCCGCTGCGCGGCTCTGGCCTTCGACTTTGCCCAGGCCGAGGGGCTGAGCGGGACCGCCAGCACCGCGCACACCATGCTGGACAAACTGTCGGAGTCTGTCCCGGCGTTGCCGATCACGCCGCGTAACAAGGGGCCCCTGTTGACGGAACGGGAGCGCCAGATAGCAACCCTGGCCGGTAACGGCGTCACCAACAAAGACATCGCCTTGGACATCGGCATTTCCGTGAGGACCGTGGAGGGCCACCTCTACCAGGTGTTCACCAAGCTCGGAGTGTCCTCGCGGAGTGATCTGCTTGGACTCATCTAGACCGCGCGGCACCGTCCCCGGGGCCGGGACAGCCGCCGTGCTGACAGGGCGGACGGAAGACCTGGGATCGGCGGTGGCGGCACTCCGGGGCGGCACTCACGTCGCGGTCCTGCTGCTGGGGGACAGCGGGATCGGGAAAACCACCCTCATGGAGGCGGTTGCCGCTGAACTGGAGCCGGAGGTGACACCAATCCGTATCCATGGCAGCCCCTCGCTGACACATGTCCCCTACGGCGTGCTCGGGCCGTTCCTCGTCGGCCTTCCGGTGCAGGAAGCCACATCGCAGCTGGCTGTCCTCAGGACCTTGTGGAGCAAACTGGAGGAAGAGCGGCGCGCCGCCAAGAAGCCCCTGCTGCTGATTGTGGACGACGCGCACGACCTCGACGAGGCGACGGCGGGAATCCTGGTGGAGCTGGCGGCCGCGGGCTGGGCGAAACTGCTGGTCGGGGCCGCCCCACGGCCGGGGCTGCCCGAACCGCTGCTGCAGTTGTGGTTTGAAGGCATCGCGGAGCGGCACGATCTGCGTCCCCTGACGCAGCAGCAGACAACCGAGTTGCTGGAACTGACGCTTGGCACCCAGGTCCTCCCCAACGTCGTCGAACTTCTCTGGGAGGCTTCCGAAGGCAACCCGTTGTTGCTCAATTCGCTGATCGACGACGCGAAGCACGACGGTACGCTGCTGCAGCGCAACGGAGTCTGGCTGCTGACCCGGCCCCTGAACAGTCATGGGGACCGGCTCACCGACGTCGTCCGCCGGCAGTTGCTTCGACGCTCGCCGGAGGAACGGCAGGCCCTTAACCTGGTGGCGCTCGCCGAGCCGGTGTCCAAGGAATTGATTGAGGCCGTGGTCGGCGAACAAGCCGTTGGGGCCTTGATCGAACACGAGCTGATCCGGGTGACGACGGCCTCCGTTCCCGAACTGCGGCTGCGGCATGCCGTGTACGGAGACACGTTGCGCAACCTGATTTCCCCCGCCCGCAGCCTCCAGCTCCGGCAGAGCCTGCTGCGGCTCATGGACTCAGAGCCGGCCTCCGCCGAAGGGCTGCTGCGGCACGTCAGCTGGTCCATGGAATGCGGCGCGGAGCTGGCCGACCGGCAACTGCTCCAGGCCGCGACGCTGGCGAGCCGGCTGTACCAGGACGAGCTTGCCCGCAAGGCCGCCTCCCTGGTCAAGGACCCCGAGCTGCAGTTGGCGGCGCGTTCGGTGACGGCGCGGACCCACTACAACAGCTCCGACTACGCCGTGGCGCGGGAGATCCTGGAGGCGGACCTAGGCAAGGGGAACAGTCTTGCAAGCCTGTTGACCGGAACCCTGCTGTGGGCCGCCGTGCTGTCCGCGCAGGGCCACACGCCGGAGGACATCATGCAACGGGCGGAGGTGATCCTCACAGCCGGTGAGCGGCTGGCCCGGGAGAAGCCGGCCCAGGCCCAGCGGATCCTCGCGGCCACCAAGGACCGGTACGCGACAATCCGGAGCATGGTGCTGGCCATGGCCGGAGAAAGCGGCGCCGACCGGCGCCCCGATCCCGGGGCAGCGCCTCCGCCGCCGCCGGCCAACCACCTGGACCAGGCGTTCAGGCTCTCACTGGAGTCCGAGCGGCTCCTCGTCGAGGGCAAGTCGGTCAGTGCGTTCGCCGTCGCCTCCGAGGCCCTGGCCGCTGCCGGCGCCGGCCACGACGAACTGCACTTCCTCACGGATTTCCTGGTTGTCCGGTCTTCTGCGGCCGTGATTCATGCCGGTGATTGGCGGGCGGCCGAGATGTTGCTGGCCCGCTTTGCGGCGGGAAGCGGGCCCAGCCTGATCTCCTTCGGCGGAGGCGTGCACGCGGCGCGCGGCGTCATCCTGCTTTACCAGGGGAAGGCCGGGCAGGCCTTGAACACGCTTAGCGCGGCCCTCGAGTCGTTGCGGCTGGCCGATCCCCAGCAGCTTTTCGGCCTGACGGCCGCGATGGGATTTGCTGCCGCCGCGGAAGTCGGCGCAAGGGAAAAAGCGGCATCGTTCCTTGCAGACTACGACGCTGTACCCCCGGTTCTCTCACGTTACCTGCGGGGGCTCGCCGCGATGGCGGTGGTGTACGGCAAAGCCCGCCTGGGAAACCATCCCGAAGCCATCGCCGAGCTTCGCCTGCTTGGCCGGCCGGATGACGGACAGAACACTGCCGGGATGGAGTTCGACGCGCTCGCATTCTGTCTTGCCCTGGGAGACCGGAAAGCCGCCTCCCGGCTGCTGGAGCTGAAGCCTTTTTTGGAGGGCCCCCGTCCGGCGGCCATCTGCGATTACGCCGCCGCGATCAGTACGGATCTTGCGGCGGACCATCTGGCGGCCGCCAAGAGCTGTGAAGACGCGGAACTCTGGGGTTTCGCTGCCCTTGCCTATGACGCCGCTGCCAATGCGTACCGGGCAGCCGGAGACTCGCTGCGGGAACGCATGTCCATGTCACATCGAAAGCGGTGCCTGGACCGGGCCGACAACGCGCCGGGCCAGGAGCCGGAGGGTGCGGAAGACGCCCTGGGACTGCTGACTCGGCGGGAACGGGACATTGTGGCCCTCGCGGTCCGGGGACTCAGCGACCGGAGGATCGCCGCTGAACTCAACGTCTCCATCCGCACGGTTGAAGGCCACTTGTATCGGAGTTACGCCAAGCTGAACGTCAAGGGCCGCGACCAGCTCCCCGGCATGCCCGGAAATTGACGGCCCGGATTATTGGCCGGGACGGCTGACGCCGGGACCGCAGATACCGGAAACCAGTAGCGCCGGGAACCAGTAGCGCCGGGAACCAGTAATCCGGGACACCAGTACTCCTGGAAGCGCTTCCTGAAAGCCGCTATCGGCCGCCAAAGCAGCCCTGCGCGGGGTCCGAGGCCCGGCATACCCGGCCCCCCGACGTCGGGAAGGCCGATGCTACGGCGAGGGACACTCGGGGCCGGCCACAGACTACTTGGTTCGGACCCTTGGCTGACCCGTCCGAACTGAGTACACCCGGGTAGACCTGGCCAAGTACCTGCTGCGTATTCGAGTACTACTTACGCATACCGAAAAGTCCCGCGGTCCATAGCTTTGACTTATCACTGGTCAACCATTGATTGCGAAGGTCTCACTCATGTTTCAGCAAGACGTCGGCCTGCCTGCGGGCAGCGGTAAAACAGATGCGATTACATCAGCACAGCGCTTCGCCCCGGGGCGCTACGAGAAACCCTTTATCCGCAACCACGTCGTTGCGGAGGTCGTCGAGACGCTGACGGCAGGCTCCGGTTGCGGCGTCGTCCTGGTGGGGGAACACGGGGCGGGAAAGTCATTCATCGCCCAGCGCGCCCTCGAACAGCTCGGCCCGGACTACACAGTGATCCAGGTCCGTGGCAGCTCCATCTCCTCGAAGCTTCCCTACGGTGCACTGAGCGTACTGCTCAACGATCTGGACGCTTCGCACCTTGAGCACCCATTGATGGTTCTGCGTGGCCTCACCCAGGTGCTCCACAACAAGGCGCAGGGACGGAGCATCATCCTCTTCGTGGACAACGCCCACGACTTGGACGAGCTCTCCAGCATGATGGTGGCCCAGCTGAGCGCCGGGGCTCACGTCACCCTGCTGGCGGCCTGCGTGGACCTCCCACATGTTGGTGGGGACATCATGGGGCTGTGGAAGGATGACCTGTTGCGGCGGATGGATCTCCCACCGTTCGACTTCAGCGAGGTTGCGGCTTCGCTCAGCCACGAATATGGCGGGCAGTTCTCGCACACCGCGGCCCGGGCACTCTGGAGCGCAAGCGGCGGAAACGCACTCTTCCTGCACTCCCTCGCGAGGGAGCAGATCAAACTGGGGACGATCGCCCGCCAGGACGGTGTCTGGGTCCTGGGCAATGGGCCAATCGCCCTCACCGGGGAGATCCGCGATGTGGTGAAAGCCCGCCTGAACCGGCTGAGCCCCGGCCAGCGCGACGTTTTTGAACTGCTGGCGCTGGCCGGGGCGGTTCCGCTGCAGACGCTGATGAACATCGCTGACCCGCAGGACATGGACGCCCTGCAGGAGCGGGCCATGATCCATGTCAGCCATGAGCACCCTCCGATGGTCAGCGTTGCCAACCGGTTGTCGGCCGGCATCGTTGCCAGCGTGGTGCCCCCCGGACGCAGCGCCGAGCTCCGCCGTCGGCTGACCGCGGTGCTCCAGGACTCAGAACAACCCGATGCCGGCGGATCAGCCGGGGTCGGCTGGGCGCTGGACTGTGGCGAGCAGGTAAGCACGGAACTGGCCCTGGCTGCGGCGAGGATGGCGAACAACTCATCCGATCCGGCCGCGGCGCTGAGATTCCTCCACGAGATCCAGGGCCGGGGCGCAGGTTCCCGGGTCGCCGTCGAGTCCGTACACGCCCATCTTTCGGCAAACAATTCTGACTCCGCGCGCCGGGTTCTCTTCACCCTGGATTCCTCCGCCGGTGAGGACATTCCGCTGGCGGACTGGGCCTCGCTGCAGCTGCTCCGGGCCGAACTGGACAAGCGGAGCGACTCGACGGCGGCTGACGCGAAAGCCAGGCTGCAGGAAATCGCACGGAGGCTCTCGGCCGAGCCCGACGAGGACCAGACGGTCCTGGATACGGCCTGGCAGCGACTGCGGCTGGCCGAAGCGGAACTCGCTGTCTTCGAAGGCCGCTACCAGGAAGTCCTGTCCATGACCGACAACCCGGACGGCAGCCTTCTGGATACCGAAGCCGGGATTCTGACCGCCAGCCTGCGCTGTGAAGCCATGGCCGTCACCGGAAACGTCGTCGCGGCATTTGGCCTCGGTAAGCAGATCATTGCCGCAGCCGGCTCGGTCCCGCTTGCGGACCGGGCCATGCGTGAGATCAGGGGCCGGTTTCTGCTCCTGATGCTGCTCTCGGCCAAGTACCGGGAGGCCGCCGTTTTCCTGGCGGGTTCCTCCGGCACCGCCGACCCCCAGGAACGACTGGGCGGAATGTTCGAGATCGGGCAGGGAGTCCTCGACCTCCACGCCGGGCTCCTCGACGAAGCGCTGCCCCGGCTCCGGGCCGGTATGGGGCAACTTCTGGCCCAGGACCCTGATTCTGTGGCCGGCCTTGGCATCGCGGCCTTCGCCTATGCCGCGGCCCTGCAAGGGGACGAGGAGACAGCGAGCCTCCAGTTGGCGGAGTTGGCCCAGCTGCAGCCGCACGCATCCTGGCTGGTCGGTCGGATGACGAGGTACTTCGAACTATGCGCCTTGGCTGAGCTCGGCCAGCGGGCGACCGCTATCCGCGCGCTCGTGGCCGAAGCAGACCGCGACACCGGCTCCGCGGCGCTGGCTCCGGGTCTGCTGTTCCTCTCCGCCGCAGCCCGGCTCGGTGACCGCCAGGTGGCGTTGAAGCTCGGCAGCCTCGCCGTCCGCGTCACCGGAATTTTCGCCGGTCTCTGTGTGCGGCTCTCCGAGGGCGTGAAGGAATCCGATAGCGGGCAGCTTCTGGCCGTATCGAAGGACTCCGACTCGGCCGGCAACGCGATTTTCGCGAGGGACGCGGCGCGCAAGTCCGTCAGCTCCGCCAACGACGCCGGAAATCGGATCGCGTTGCGGATCGGACAGCGGACGCAGCAGTCCCTCGACGACAGGTTCGGCAGCCCGAAGAATGGTCTGCACTCACTCACGACATCGACCCTGACAGCCAGGGAATGCGAAGTCGCGGTCAGGGCTGCCGCCGGAACCTCCAACCGCAAGATCGCCGAACAGATGCATGTTTCGGTCCGCACGGTTGAGGGTCACCTTTACCAGGTGTACTCAAAGCTCCATGTGGCCAGCAGATCGGAACTCAAAGATGTCATCTCCACGCCGGCGGAAAGCGCCCGGCTCGGCTGAGTCCTGGCCTCCCCTCCGAACCGCCTGGGTTGGGCCGGGGGCGGGGGGAGGTGTCCGGGATGGAAGGCCTCGCTGAGTCCGCCCCCTTGATCGGGCGGACCGGCCTGGTCAAGGATGTTGCACGTTCCCTGCTCGATGACTCCAGGTCAGGTGCCCTGATTGTCGGGGCGGCGGGAACCGGAAAGACGGCGGTGTTCAAAGC
>JAODMA010000279.1 GCA_025464545.1 Arthrobacter sp.
CGCGGACCACCCGGAGATCATCGCCGCCGCCAAGGCAGCGATGGACGAGCGGGGCTTCGGCATGGCCAGCGTGCGCTTCATCTGCGGCACCCAGGACTTGCACCTGGCCCTGGAGGAACGTGTCTCGAAGTTCCTCGGCACGCAGGACACCATCCTGTTCTCCAGTTGCTTTGACGCCAACGGCGGCGTTTTCGAGTCCCTCTTCGGCCCGGAGGACGCCGTGATCTCCGACGCCCTGAACCACGCCTCGATCATCGACGGCATCCGGCTCTGCAAGGCCCAGCGCTTCCGCTACGCCAACCAGGACATGGCGGACCTCGAGTCCAAGCTGATCCAGGCCACGACCCAGGAGAATCCTGCCCGCCGGAAGATCATCGTCACGGACGGCGTCTTCTCCATGGACGGCTTCCTCGCCCCGCTCGAGGCGATCTGCGACCTCGCCGAACAGTACGACGCCATGGTCATGGTGGACGACTCGCACGCTGTGGGCTTCATGGGCCCCACCGGGGCCGGAACGCCCGAACATGCCGGCGTCTCGGACCGCGTGGACATCTACACCGGGACCTTCGGCAAGGCCCTCGGCGGCGCATCCGGCGGCTATGTCTCCGGCCGCCGCGAGATCGTCGCGATGCTCCGCCAGAAGGCCCGCCCGTACTTGTTCTCCAACTCCCTTGCCCCGGCCATCGTCGCGGCTACCCTGCAGGCGCTGGACCTCGTGGAAAATTCCGGGGAACTGCGCAGCAAGCTCTTCGCCAACGCCGGGCTGTTCCGGAACCGGATGGCGGAGGAAGGCTTCGAACTGCTCCCGGGCGAGCATGCGATTGTCCCGGTGATGTTCGGTGACGCCGTGATGGCCGCCAAAGTCGCGGATGAGATGCTGCAAAACGGAGTCTTCGTCACGGCTTTCAGCTACCCCGTGGTGCCCAAGGGCGCTGCCCGGATCCGGGTACAGCTCTCCGCCGCGCACAACGACGAGGACGTCGAGGCCTGCGTGCAGGCGTTCGTCCGGAGCCGGGCCGCCGTCGCGGCCTAGCCCGGGCCCGCGCCGGTTGCGCCGCCGCCGCCGGCGCGTCTGCAAGGATGGAACCATGTCAGCTCATTACGATGTCGTAATTGTCGGCGGCGGAATCGCCGGCCTGTCCCTTGCTTCCGCCCTTGCCGGAAGATGCAGTGTTGCCCTGGTCGAAGCCGAGCAGACCCTGGCCTACCACACCTCGGCGCGCTCGGCGCGGCAGCTGATCCCCCGCTACGGCCCGGCCGTGGTCCAGGAGCTCACCGTCCGCACCCTGGAACTCATCGCCGCCCAGGACGCCACCCGCCCCGAACCAGTGCTCAGCCCCCGCAGCTTTCTGCTGATCGGGGACGAAGCCACGGTCCGGGCGGAAGCCAGCGGCCACATGCACCGGATCACCCACGCCGAGGCACTCCAGCTCTGCCCGGTCCTGGTGCCGGAGGCCTTCAGCGCCGCTGGCCTGGATACCGGATCCTTCGCCTGCAATGCGCCGCTGCTGCTCGAGGACCACCGCCGGCGCGCCGAGGGTGGCGGCGTGGACATTCTCACCGGAGCCAAAGTCCATTCAGCCCAGCGCCTCGGCTCCGGCTGGCAGCTCGGGGCCGGACAGGAGGGCTTCCAGGCCGCCGTCGTGGTGAACGCGGCCGGCGCCTGGGCGGACGAACTCGCCGTCCTCAGCGGTGTGGAGAAGCTCGGCCTGCAGCCCTACCGGCGGACCGCGGCGATCGTCGACGTCGAGCAGCCGCTGCCGGAGGGCTGTCCCATGGTGGCCGCCGCGGATGAGAGCTTCTACTTCCGACGCGATGGGGAACAGGTCCTCATCTCGCCCTCGGAGTCCGTGCCGAGCCGGCCCGAGGACGCCCAGCCGTTCCCGGGCGACGTGGAGGCACTCATCGCCCGGCTCAACGCCACCACCACCCTTGGCATCCGCGGGGTCCGGAAGGCCTGGACCGGGTTGCGGACGGAAGCGGCCGACGGAGTCCCCGTTGTGGGGTTCGACGCCGAAGCTCCCGGATTCTTCTGGCTCGCCGGCCAGGGCGGGTACGGGTTCCAGACCTCCTCGGGGATCGCCGAACTGGCCGCCGGACTGATCCTGGCCGGCCAGGGCACCGGAGGAGCTCCCGCCGGAACCGAAACCACCGCCGGTCCGGCATCCCGGACAGCCGAGGCCCTGGCCGCAACACGCTGGTCCATCCGCCGCTGAAGAATGGACCCATGAGCACCCTCATCACCAACATCGCCGAACTGATGACCCAGGGCCTGGATCACCGCGTCCTGAAGAACGCGGCCGTCGTGGTCGAGGGGGAACGGATCGCCTGGCTTGGCGCCGCGGCGGGCGCGCCGGCCGCCGACGAGGTTGTCGACGCCGGCGGGCGCGCCGTCCTTCCCGGCTGGGTCGATTCGCACACGCACCTGATCTTCGCCGGGGACCGCTCGGCCGAGTTCGAGGCCCGGATGGCGGGGGAGAGCTACAGCGCCGGCGGCATTGCCGTGACCACCGGCGCCACCCGAAACGCGAGCGACTTCGAGCTCACCCGGCTGGCGATGGGTCGGGTGGCCGAGGCCGTCGCCCAGGGCACCACGTACCTGGAGACCAAGACCGGCTACGGCCTGGACGTGGAGAACGAGGCCCGCAGCGCACGGATCGCGTCCTCGGTGGTGGACGAGGTGACCTACCTCGGGGCGCATCTCGTCCCTGCCGGAAGGGATGCCGAGGAGTATACGGATCTGGTCTGCGGACCCATGCTTTCCGCCGTCCGCCCCTACGTCCGCTGGGCTGATGTCTTCTGCGAACGGGGCGCCTTCACGGAGGACCAGTCCCGCCGCGTGCTGCAGGCGTGCCGGCAGGCCGGACTGGGGTTGCGCGTCCATGGCAACCAGCTCGGCGAGGGCCCGGGCGTGCAGCTTGCCGTGGAATTCGGCGCAGCAAGCGTGGACCACGTGAATTACGTCTCCGGCGCCGACGTCGAGGCCCTCGCGGGAAGCTGGGCAGGCTGGGACCCCGGATCCGGCGGCAAGCGGGGCACGGTGGCAACGTGCCTGCCGGCCTGCGACCTCTCCACCCGGCAGCCGCTGGCTCCCGGCCGGGAGCTGCTCGACGCGGGGGCGCAGCTGGCGCTGGCCTCCAATTGCAACCCCGGGACCTCCTACACGAGCTCGATGGCGTTCTGCGTGACCACCGCCGTGCTGCAAATGCGCCTCAGCGTGCACGAGGCCGTGCGCGCCGCGACCTACGGCGGGGCGCTGGCCCTGGGCCGGGACACCGGGAACGACGCCGACGGCGAGCGCGCGGTCGGGTCCATCGCCGTTGGGCACCGCGCCGACCTGCACGTGCTCAACGCGCCTTCCGCCACCCATCTGGCCTACCGGCCCGGCATCCCGCTCACCCACGCGGTGTGGCGCGCCGGTGTCCGCGCCCGCTGAACTCCGCGCCCGCTGAACTCCGCGACGGCCGGGACCAGAAGCGCGGTCCCTAGAAGAACATCGGCGGAGCATCCAGTACGGTTTCGTCCACGCGCCGGTCCACCCACTGGCTGAAGGGCTTGTCCAGCTCGTACTTGCCGCCGGAGGTTCGCAACAGGGTGCGGACCTCGGCGTTGTCCGGGTTGTTCAGGGACTCGAAGTACTCCACCGACCAGTGGAACCAGCGCATGCAGAAGAGCCGCATCGTCAGCCCGTGCGTGACGAACAGGGCGTTGGGAGCGTAGCTCGGTTTGGACCAGTGCCGGTGAAGCGTCTCCATGAAGGAGGAGATCCGGTCGTACACGTCGGAGCCGGACTCGCCCTCGCGGAAGCGGTAGAAGAAGTGGCCGTAGGCGTTCCGGAGCTCCTTCTGGTCTTCAATTTCGCCGGCGATCTGGAAGTTCGCCCAGTCCTGCTCCCGCAGCCGCGGCTCCTCGATGACCCGTTCTGTCAGCGGCCCGAGGCCGAGTGCTTCCAAGGTCTGGTAGGCCCGGAGGTAGGGGGAAACATAGACGCAGACCTGCCGGCCGTCCAGCAGGCGGCGGACCTGCTCCCCGGCGGCCCGGGCCTGCTCGAGGCCCACTTCGGTCAGCGGGATGCGGTAATCCGGCACCCGGTTATAGATCGAGGTGTCGGCGTTGGCTGCCGACTGGCCATGCCGAATCATAATGATTTTCCCGGGCGCGCTCATAGCTTCCCAGCATAGATCCCCTCGGGGCGCCGGCCGGGGAAGAGCGCGGAAGCAGGCAACTGCCAGCAACTGCAGGCAAGATAGGAACATGTTGGTTCCTTCACGCCGTCGGCTTCGGACCGAAGTCTGGATTGTCCTGGGTCTGTCACTGGGGCAGTCGGCCGTCTACTCGGTGGTGCAGCTGCTGGACAAGATGACCACGGCGCCGCTGGCGCAGGGGACTTCCACGCTGAACCGTTCGCAAAGCAGCCGGGAGTATTTCGACCTGACCTACCAGCTGCTGGACATCATCTTTGCGCTGGTGCCCGTGCTCCTGGTGATTTACTTCCTCACCGAGCACCGCTTGCCCGGCGCGCCCGGAGGCAGCAGCCTCGCCGCAAGCAGCGGCTCCGGCAGCACGGCCTTCGGCAAGCTGGGCTTCGATCTTGCCCGGCCGGGAAAGGACCTGCTGCAGGGGCTGGGCCTGGCCGCGCTGATCGGTATCCCTTCGCTGGGGCTGTACGCCGCGGGCCGGGCCCTGGGGATCACGACGGCGATCATCCCGAGCGCACTGGATCCCTATTGGTGGACGGTGCCGGTGCTGATCCTCTCCGCGGTGCGGCACGGGATCGTGGAGGAAGTCATCGTGGTGGGCTACCTGCTGGACCGGCTCGGCAAGCTCGGCTGGAGCATGCCCCTGGCCATCTTCGCGAGCTCCATGCTCCGCGGCAGCTCCCACCTCTACCAGGGCTTCGGCCCGTTCATCGGCAACGCGGCGATGGGCGTGGTTTTCGCGCTGGTCTATACCCGGACCCGCCGGGTGATGCCGCTTGTCATTGCCCATGCGCTGCTGGACATCGTGGCGTTCGTCGGCTTCAGCCTCTTCGGCAGGTCGATCGGCCTGGGCTGAGCCTTAAAAGATCCCGGCCGCCATCAAGGGGTGACATCATTGGTACCCACCGATGGCGGCCGAAGTTGTGAACTAACGAGGTCTAGATTGTGACGGCTCCGGAGGAGGTCTCGAAGGTGACGGAGAGGATGCCGGGCGTGCCGTGTGGGTCCAGCCAGTTGACGGCGACATCTTCCAGCGGCTTTTCCACCGGTTCACCCAGCCATTCCGTCACGCGGTCCGCGGAGCCGGCGATGGTCAGGGCAGTCATCTTGACGTCGCTCGGGTAGGCGTTCGAGGGGTGCAGCTCCGGATCGCCTTCCCACTTGAGCATGTACGGCACCTGGGGATCGGCGATGAGGCCCAGGATGCCGATCTGCTTCCAGACGAGCTCGCGGCCGTCCGGGAACTTCCGGTTGCCGTTGACGGCGGCGCGGCCGAGCCGCTGCTCGAAGGGGGTCAGGTCGTCGACCTCGACGCACCAGCCCATCCAGCCGCCGCCCGCTTCGGAGCGGGCGCGTACGGCCTGGCCGAACGGTGCCTTGTCCGAGGCGGGGTGGTTCAGGACCTCCACGACTTCGAGGTACTTGTGTCCGGCGAGCGGAATAATCATGTTTCGGGTCCCGAAACGGGGGTGTACTCCACCCTTCACGGCTTCAACGCCGAGGGCAGACGCAATACGTTCGGTGGTGGCAGTCAAGCCATCTTGTTCACAGGCGTAAGAGACGTGATCCATGCGCATGCCCTCATCTTGGCACTTTGTGATGGGGCTCTCAGCTTAGGGTTCCCTAACTAGCGGGGGAATCATTGTGACGGCGTTGGACTGCCACTCTTGCGGCTCGTTGGAGGGGGGGTGGCGGAGGACCTGGCCAGGACCGCAGCGCGGCCTTCATCTTCGTCACAAAGCTATCCAGAACCCGCGGGCCGTTCCTACACTGAAGCCAGGTCATGAGTGCCAGCGGACAGCCCCGGCTTGCTGGCCGGCAACCCTCGTTTCGCGGTGGGGTGCCCCGGGTGAAGACCTGGCCGTCCGGCGCCCGCCGGTTGGTAAGCGCGGCGCCTGCACCGACCCGGGCCGATGGTCTCCGGGCGGCCTGTGCCCGGTCCTGAGGAGCCCCCCCGATGTCCAACGCCTGGGCCTTTGAATCCCGCCAGATCCACGCCGGCCAGCAGCCGGACCGCGCCACCGGCGCCCGTTCCCTTCCCATCTACCAGACGACGTCGTTCGTCTTCCCCAGCGCCGAAAGCGCTGCGAACCGCTTCGCACTGGCCGAGCTTGCGCCGATCTACACCCGGATCGGCAATCCCACCCAGGATGCGGTGGAGCAGCGGGTGGCGAGCCTGGAAGGCGGGCTCGGGGCGCTGCTGCTCAGCTCCGGCCAGGCTGCGGAGACCTTCGCGATCCTCAACATCGCGGAGGCCGGCGACCACGTCGTGGCCAGCCCCAGCCTGTACGGCGGAACCTACAACCTGCTGGCCCATACGTTGAAGAAATTCGGCATCTCCGTGACGTTCGTGGAGGATCCGGACAATCTGGAGCAGTGGCGCGATGCGGTCCGGCCCAACACCAAACTGTTCTTCGGCGAGGTAGTCTCCAACCCCCGCCAGGACGTCCTGGACATCGAGGGGATTTCCGCCGTGGCCCACGACGCCGGGGTGCCGCTGATCGTGGACAACACCCTCTCCACCCCCTACCTGATCCGCCCGATCGAGTGGGGTGCGGACATCGTGGTGCACTCCGCCACCAAGTACCTCGGCGGCCACGGCGCCGCGATCGCGGGCGTAATCGTCGACTCCGGCAACTTCGACTTCGGCGCGGAGCCGGAGCGCTTCCCGGGCTTCAACACCCCGGACCCCACCTACAACGGCATCGTCTACGCGCGGGATCTCGGCAAGGATGGCGCCCTCGGCGCCAACCTCTCCTACATCCTCAAGGCGCGCGTCCAGCTGCTGCGCGACCTGGGCTCCGCCGTCTCCCCGTTCAACGCCTTCCTCATCGCGCAGGGCATCGAGACCCTGAGCCTGCGCGTGGAGCGCCACGTTGCCAATGCCACCAAGGTAGCCGAATGGCTCGAAGCCCGGGCCGATGTCGAAAGGGTCGCCTACGCGGGGCTGCCGTCCAGCCCCTGGTATGAGCGCGGCCGCAAGTACGGGCCCAAAGGCACCGGCGCCGTGGTCTCGTTCGTCCTCGCCGGGGGAGCGGAGGCCGGCAAGCGCTTCGTCGATGCCCTTGAGCTGCACTCCCACGTGGCGAACATCGGCGACGTGCGCTCGCTGGTCATCCACCCGGCCTCCACGACCCACAGCCAGCTCTCGCCCGAACAGCAGACCGTCGCCGGCGTCCATCCCGGCCTGGTGCGGCTCTCCGTGGGACTGGAGCACATTGACGACATCCTCGCCGACCTCGACGCCGGTTTCCGCGCGGCCAAGGCCGACTGATCCGCCGGTCTCCGGTGCCCGGCCGCGCGCCGGGCACCGGAGGCCCGCCGGCCGGGAGTCACATAGCCGTCACAATCTTCGCCACAATGGCGCTCCGTTTCGTAGACTCGAGGCAGGTCATGAGTGCCAGCGACAGCCCCGGCTTGCTGGCCGGCAACCCTCCTTTTGCGGCGGGGTGCCCCGGGTGAAGACCTGGCCTGCCGGTCTGCCGACGGCGGGCAAGCGCGATGTGAAGGTCCCAGATGACGATTGCCGTCACCCGCA
>JAODMA010000301.1 GCA_025464545.1 Arthrobacter sp.
TCCTGCCCGGGAGTCCGGCCCCCTGGCGCCGGCTCCCAGTCCAGGCGCAGGGCGGCTTCCTCCCAGAACGCGATGCGTTCCGCCTCGGTGCCGGGGGCGGCGCCCGGGGCGGTGGCGGCAACAGCGCGGTCCTCGGTCAGAGTGGTTCCGGTCGGGGTCAGGCCCATCGCTTTACCGCCCATTTCTCTGCAAGGCCCAGCAGGCCATCAGTTATCTTTCCGATCACCGCGAGCAGCACGATTGCCAGCAACAGTCGGTCGGTGCGGCCGTTGTTCTGGGAATCCGTCAGCAGGAAGCCAAGCCCCATCGAGGAGGCGATGAGTTCGGCAGCCACGAGGAACAGCCACGCCTGCGCCAGAGCCAGCCGGAGTCCGGAGAAGACCGCGGGGACCACAGCCGGGAGCTGGACGGTGGTCAGGAGCCTCACGCCCTTGAGTCCGAAGGCCCGCGCTGCTTCGACGAGGTTCCGGTCCACATGGCGCAGCGCCAGGGAGACCGTGGTGAAGACCGGGAAGAAAGCACCGATCAGGATCAGGGTGATCTTGGAGTCCTCGCCGATTTTCATCCAGAGGATGAGAAGCGGAACCCAAGCCAGTGACGGTACCGCCCGGAGCGCCCCGATGGTCGGTGCCAGCAGAACGTCGGCGAACCGGGACAGCCCCACGAGGGATCCGAACACGAGTCCGAGGGCAGCCCCGGCGGCGAAGCCGATCAGTACGCGTTGGGTGGAGATGGCAATGTGCTGGCCCAGCTGCCCGCGCTGGAGCAGGTCAGTTCCCGCTTCCAACACCATGGCGGGCGGTGGGAGCTGTACAACACTGAAGATCCCCGCAGAGGTGGACAGCTGCCAGGCCGCCAGCACCGCCGCCGGAATGATCAGTCCAAGGAGCAGACGCGCCCAGCCGTTGGCCAGGATCCCGGCGGGGGACCATCCGTTCGCCGGGGAGCCGCTCGGTCCCGTTTCGGGCGAGCCCGGCTGGGCGGCGTCTGCTGGAGTTGCGGAGACGGCTGCCGCGCGTCCGTCCGCAACACTGTTGCCGGTGGAGAAAGGAGTTCCGAGGTTGGACATCAGGAATCCTTGATGGCGGACGGATCCGCCTTCTTCACCAATGAGTCATCAAGAATGGAGGCGACAGCATCGTCGATCTGCTTCTGGCTTGCGACATCGCCGATCTCCACGAAGGTAGGACCGATCTTCGCGAGAACCTTCCGCTGCGCCTCGCCCGGTGCCGGGTCGACGTCGAGGTTGCTGCGTTCCAGCACCACCGTCTCGGCCACGGCGAGGTCCAGGCCTGCGACGTCGGCAAGAATCTGTGCGGTTTCGTCGGGGTTCGCCGCGGCCCAGGCGCGAGCCTTCTCGTAGGCGTTGACCACGGCCTGGGCCTGCTTCGGCTTGTTCTTCAGAAAGGACTCCGTGGCGTTGAGGAAACCATAGGTGTTGAACGACAAGTTCCGGTAGAACAGCTTGGCGCCCTTCTGCTCAGCGCCGGCCATGATCGGGTCCAGGCCGGACCACGCATCCACCGATCCGTTTTCCAGTGCGGTCCGCCCGTCCGCGTGCTGGAGGTTCTGCACCGTGACGTCCTTGGCGGAGATCCCGGCTTCGGAAAGGGACTGCAACAGGAAGAAGTACGGGTCGGTGCCCTTCGTCGCAGCCACGGACTTGCCCTTCAGGTCCGCCACGGTGGTGATCCCGGACGCGGGGCCGGCCACCAGTGCCGCCCACTCCGGTTGGGAGTAGATGTCGATCGTCTTGATCGGTGAGCCGTTGGCACGCGCCAGCAACGCCGCGGATCCGGCGGTGGAGCCGACGTCGACCGCGCCGGAGCGCAGGGCTTCATTGGCCTTGTTGGACCCGGCGGACTGCACCCAATTGACGGTGACGCCCTGGTCCTTGAGCGAGGCCTCCAGCCAGCCCTTCTCCTTGATGACCAGGCTCAGCGGGTTGTACGTGGCGAAGTCGATGTTCAGGGTGCCGCCTTCGACTGCGCCGCTCGCCGCCGGCGCGCCGCCGGAGCCCTCCCCGGCGACGCAGCCGCTGAGCACCAGGGCGGCGGAGACGGCGGCCGCCCCGATCACTGAACGGCGAGTTACGGAGTGGCGGGTGGCTTTGCGGGCAAACGGCATGGGAATCCTTTGAGACGAAAATCGAAATGAGGCCAACGGAGGACGGAAGGAGTGGAGCAAGGGGCCCGGTCAGCTCGGGCTGCGGTGCAGCCGGCAGGCGGGAGCGGGGAACGCCCGGCGGTTCGGCTAGTGGCTCCCGACGCCGAGGCTTTCCAGCAGCGAGGCCCGCATTCGGGCGAGTTCGACGGAACCGCGGTCCCGGGGGCGCTCACCGGGCACGACGACGGTGCGAACGATTGTCGCACCTGGCGCCGCTGCGCCGTCCTCGTCCGGTTCCTTGCCCAGGATGATGATGCGGTCAGCAAGCTGAAGGGCCTCGTCGACGTCGTGGGTCACCAGCAGCACCGTGGTGGGCGCCGCGCGGTGGATGTCGAGCAACAGGTCCTGCATCTTGATCCGCGTCAGGGCATCGAGTGCCCCGAACGGCTCGTCGAGGAGCAGGACGCCCGGGTTGCGGGCGAGGGCACGCGCCAGGGAGGCGCGCTGGGCCATGCCGCCGGAGATTTCGCGCGGGCGGTGCTTGGCGAAATCCTTGAGACCCACGAGTTCGAGCAGGCGGGACACCTTGGCTTTGCCGTCCTTGGCGCTGACCCCGGTGGGCAGGCCGATGGCGATGTTGGCCTGCAAGGTGTGCCACGGGAGCAGCCGCGGTTCCTGGAAAGCAAAGGCACAGCGGGCGTCAATGCCCTGGACGGGGGTGCCATCGATGTCGACGCTCCCCGCACTGGGGGAGTCCAGCCCGGCTGTGGCACGGAGCAAGGTGGATTTGCCGCAGCCGGAGGTGCCGAGAATCGCCAGCACTTCCCCTGATTGGACGTCGAAGTCGACGTCCCGGAGGACGGTGTGGGCCTCGGCTCCTTTACCGAACGTGCGGCGAAGCGCGCGGAAGGAAACCGGCAGGGCGGAGGTTCGGGCGGACACGCCCGTGGCATTTCGGGGCGTCTCAAGCGCAGAGGAGGACAGGACAGCAGACATAGGGATACTCCATCGGTCCTGGCAGTAGCACCCTACGGAAAGAGCCTTTGCGTCGGGTGGTCAATCCGACGGTTCCCGTGACTCAATTCCTTGCTATCGCCGAAGCCCCAGGGAGGATTTCCGGCGACCAGGGTTGCTGCGGCTTCATCGATCCAGGTCTCTCGGCCGCTCGGGATGGTCACTTTCTACTAAAACGGAGTCGGGCAGATTTCCCTAATTACCGGTCCGTGGTGCGTAATATTCGGTCACGTCGGCCCGGCCGGCCTTCCGTCATTCAGATCTTCGGAAATCCCCAGAGAGCGCGTGGTCGCTGCGGAGGCGGCGCGAAGGCGGGCGCTAGGCTTTGCTCATGCCTCACGTCAACGATCCCGCCGTCCTCGAACGGCTCCTGCGCGCCAAGGGGCGTTGGGCCATCGTCGGCCTGACCACCAACCAGTGGCGGGCCGCCTATGACACCTCGCTGTTCATCCGGGACCGGCTGGGCATGGAAATCATCCCGGTGAATCTTCCGGCGGATCCGGTCCACAACGAAACAGGCTATGCCAGCCTTGCGGACATCCCGGCGGAGAAGCACCCCATCGACGTCGTCGACTGTTTCGTGAATTCCCATCGGGTGGGGGCCGTTGTGGACCAGGCCATTGCCGTCGGCGCCAAAGCCGTCTGGCTGCAGCTCGGTGTCATCGACGATGCGGCAGCCGCACGCGCCAAGGCAGCCGGGCTCGATGTCATCATGAACGCCTGCCCGGCACAGGACGCAAGACGCTTCGGGCTCTAACCGCGGGACCGTCGCTGCAAAAGACGGGGCGAGGGAAGTAGGCTCGATGCATGGATGCAGCAGCGCTCCGGACACTCTGCCTGGATTTTCCCGGAGCCTTCGAGGATTTTCCTTTCGGGCCTGAGCTGTCCGTCTTCAAGGTGCGGGCCGCTGCCTCCGGCGGCACCCGCCACGAGGCAAAGATGTTTGCCTTGTCTGCCATGGATAAGGACAACTTTTCCGTAAGCCTGAAGTGCGAGCCGGCGCTGGCCGAGCAGTTGCGCGCCGTCCACCCCGAGATCACCGGGGCGTGGCACCTCAATAAGACCCACTGGAACGGTGTCCG
>JAODMA010000078.1 GCA_025464545.1 Arthrobacter sp.
ACTTTCTTTTGATGCGGCATAGTGATCGCTCCTGAACGCCTTTGTTGCTCCCCAAAAAATATCCGGCACGCCCGGACCTCTTTACACTAGATCAGTTCGACCGTAAGGACTACCTTGGGGTTTGTGCGAATAGACATTGTGACTAAAGAATTCCCGCCCGAAATCTATGGCGGGGCCGGAGTCCATGTGGCTGAGCTCAGCAGGGTGCTGGCGCAGCATGTGGATCTACAGGTACGTGCCTTTGGTGCGCCCCGGGAACCGGAGTACCACGGAGCGACGGTCACGTCCTACCCGGTGCCCGAGGACCTGGGCGGGGCGAACGCTGCCGTGCAGACCCTGGGGGTGGATTTGCGCATCGTTCCGGACATCGCCGGAGCGGATCTCGTGCACTCGCACACGTGGTACGCCAATATGGCCGGGCACATCGCCTCGCTGCTCCACGGGATTCCCCATGTGCTCAGCGCTCACAGCCTGGAGCCGCTACGCCCGTGGAAGGCCGAGCAGCTCGGCGGTGGCTACGCCCTGTCCTCCTGGGTGGAAAAGACCGCCTACGAGTCGGCCGCGGCCATCATCGCCGTCTCCGAGGGGATGCGGCAGGACATTTTGCGCAGCTACCCGGAGGTTGACCCGGCAAAGGTGCGGGTGGTGCACAACGGAATCGACGTCAGCCTGTGGAACCGGGACGAGGGCGACGACGTCATCCGGGCACTCGGCATCGATCCCGAAAGGCCGAGCGTGGTCTTCGTGGGCCGCAACACCCGGCAGAAGGGCGTCCCCTACCTGTTGCGGGCCGCAGCAAAGCTCCCGGCCGACGTCCAGGTGGTGCTGTGCCTCGGCGCTGCGGACACCCCCGAGCTGGCGGCCGAAACGGCACGGCTGATCGAAGAGCTGCAGAGCCAGCGCGACGGCGTCATCGTGGTGGAGCGGATGCTCCCGCGCAACGAACTGGTCCAGGTCCTCAGCCATGCGACCGCGTTCGCGTGCCCGTCGATCTACGAGCCGCTCGGTATCGTCAACCTTGAGGCGATGGCCTGCGGTGCGGCCGTCGTGGCCAGCGCCACCGGCGGAATCCCCGAAGTCGTGGAACACGGCGTAACCGGATTGCTGGTCCCGATCGAGCAGGTTTCGGACGGCACCGGCACACCGCTCGATCCGGAAAAGTTCGTCACCGAGTTCGCCGCGGCCCTGACGGAAGTGGTGGCCGATCCGGAGCGTGCCCGCGCGATGGGCGAGGCGGGCCGGCGCCGGGCCGAGGAGCACTTCTCCTGGGAATCCATCACCGAAACCACCCTTGAGGTGTACCGCTCGGTACTTCCGAACGCCTCCTGAGGGCGCCTCCGGAACGATTAGACGACGACGGCGCCGCCCCGGCTGAGGGGCGGCGCCGTCGTCGTCTTGGGCTGGCAAGTGCCCGCCGTCGTCGTCCGGGCGGTCAGCGCCGCTTCGCGTCAGCGGCGGTGCGGGCCAGCAGGATCTTCTCGTCCACGGGCGCCTGGCCGCTCGAGCGCTGGGTGCGGAAGTAGGCCCGCGCCTCGTCCTGGCTGATCCTTTCGGCGCCGGTGGAAATCTCGGCGCGGAGGTGTTCCGGGCCGAAACCGAAGGCATCCACCAGATCCAGGGCGTGCGGGCGGATCTTGATGAGGAGCCGGTTGATGTATTCGCCCACGGTGCGGCCGCGCTGCATCGAGAGCCGGCCGTTCATCAGGTACCAGGCGAGGTTCTTTTCGATCAGGGAGAGACCGAAGAGGTCGCGGAGCCAGGTCAGGACCACCTTGGTGCCGGGGTCCGGAACCTTACCCAGGGCTTCGGTGAACGCCTCCCACTGGAGCAGCTCGGCGTGGGCCTGGGCGGCTTCGATGAGCTCGTTCTGGTGCTGGTTGAACAGCGCTGCTCCCTGCTGCTGCGGCAGCTTGCCCGCCCCCTTCAGCGCGACGGCCACCTCGGCCACCATGGTCTGGACGCGGTCGGTCAGCAGCGTCCGCTGGCTGGCTTCGTCCTTGATCGCGAGAGCCGCCTTCTGCACCGAACCGGAGTCCGCCACGAACTGGGCGACGCCACGCAGGCCGGTGCGGTGGAGCGCCACACCGGTGGCCTGACCGACTACGTACCGGGCGAGCACGCCGAAATTCACGTTGCGGAATTCCTTGGCGTAGTCGGCCAGCAGGCGCTTGGCGACAAGCTGCAGCAGGACCGTGTTGTCGCCCTCGAAGGTGGCGTAGACGTCAAGGTCCGCGCGCAGCGAGGCGAAGCGGTTCTCGATCAGGAAGCCGGCACCGCCACAAGCCTCGCGGCACTCCTGCAGGGTGTCCAGCGCATGCCAGGTGCTGAGCGGCTTAAGGGCCGCGGCGAGGGTCTCGAGGTCCTGGCGGTCCTCGTCGGTGTCATTCCGGCCGGAGAAGACGTCGTCGAATTTCTGCAGCAGCTGTTCACTGGCGAAGCCCGCGGCGTAGGTGGTGGCGAGCCGGGTGAACAGTCTGCGCTGGTGCCGCTGGTAGTCCAGCAGGACCTCCTCTTCCGTGGCGGAGGAGGCGTTGAACTGGCGGCGTTCCGTGGCGTACTGGATGGCGGTCTTCAGGGCCAGCTTCGAGGCCGTCACCGCTGCGCCGTCGAGCGAAACGCGGCCTTGGACCAGTGTCCCGAGCATCGTGAAGAACCGGCGGCCCGGGCTGGCGATGGGGGAGCTGTAGCTGCCGTCGGCGTCCACGTTCCCGTAGCGGTTGAGCAGGTTGAGGCGCGGGATCCGGACGTGCGTGAAGTGCAGGCGGCCGTTATCGATGCCGTTGAGGCCGCCCTTGACGCCGTCATCCTCGCCGCCGATGCCAGGAAGGAATTCCCTCGTTCCGGGGTCCCGGAGGTCCATGTAGAAGGCATGAACGCCGTGGTTGACGCCCCTCGTGATGAGCTGGGCGAAGACGACGGCGCCGAGGCCGTCGGTGGCGGCGTTGCCGATGTAGTCCTTCCATGCCGCGCGGAACGGCGTGTGGACCACGAATTCTTCCGTGCCGGGGTCGTAGATGGCGGTGGTGGCGATGCTGGCAACGTCGGAACCGTGCCCGGTTTCCGTCATGGCGAAGCAGCCCGGAATCTCCAGGCTCATGATTCCGGGAAGCCACTTCTTGTGGTGCTCCCCGGTGCCCAGGTGGCTTACGGCGGAGCCGAACAGGCCCCACTGCACACCGGCTTTGATCTGCAGCGAGGGGTCGGCAATGACCAGTTCCTGGAATCCGGCAACGTTGCCGCCGTGTTCGTCCATGCCACCCACGGACCGCGGGAAAGCGCGGTGGACGGCACCGTGGTCGACCAGGATCTTCAGCTGCCCGAAAGCACGCTTCCGGTGCTCGGTGTGGGTCAGGCCCTCGGTCTTGTGCAGTTCCGGAAGGCCGGCCAGGGCCCGGGATGCCCGCCGGGTGTCTGCCCATTTTCCGAGGAGCAGTTCGCCCAGCGCGGCGACGTCGACGGCGGGTGAGCCGGCCGCCAGCGACGGGCCCGCGGTCGTCGGCGGAGTCTGGGAGGGACCCGTGGTGCGGTCCGCTAGTTCGGTCATGTCGATTCCTTCGTTGGTTCTGACAAGGTCGGTTCTGAAGTCTGGGGTTCGAGGTTCCGGAGCTCGGGGGCGATGCCGAGACAGAGCCAGTCCGTGATCTGCCGCGCCATGGCTTCCTGGTCCGGCTTGCCGGGAGAGGGCGGGCTGGCAAGCCATTGTTCGCCCGCGTTCCGGACCAGGCCGATCGCGGCGTTTGGCCAGTAACCGATCACGGCCTCCCGCCCTGCGGAGGGGGCCAGATGGCTGCGCATGGGCCGGGCGATCATGTCGCTGATGGCGGCGAAGAAATGACTGAGGGCGCCGGCCGTCGCGATCGAGCCGTTAGTTGACTCCGCGTCGCCGGGCGCATAGCGGGTGACGAAGGTGTAGACGTTGGGGCTGGTCTCAGCCATCTGCAGATAGGCGGAGACCATGGCATACAGCCCCTGGCGCGGCGTCTGCGCATTCTGCGCGGCTTCCTGGATGCGCCGCTGCATCTGGCTGAGCACCACTTCGCCCACCGCCTGCTGAAGCCCGGCCTTGTCCCCGAAGTATCGGTAGAACACCGATTTAGAGGTTCCCGCTGCGGCAGCGATCTCCTCCATGGAGGCGTCGCTGCCGAGGGCGTGGACGGCCCTGCGCGCGGCCTTGATCAGGTCCCGCCGGCGGTCCTCGCGGTGCTGCTGCCAGCGCGACGCGCGGCCGTCCACAGAGGAGGGCGCACCGCCCCGGGCGGCACCGGCGTCCGGAAGATCAGGCTGGTTGTTCACGATACCCAGCGTATCAGGTACGCTGGGTATCGGTAACCCGCTTTGATCTAAGGAGACAGCCAATGTCCGTCCACGGACAGTCCGCACCCGGACTAACGGATTCGACCCCTTCCGCCGCTCCGGCAGCAACGCCGCAGCTCCGCAAAGCAGTGGTGGTGGGCGGAAACCGCATTCCGTTCGCCCGGACCGGCGGCGCGTACACCAAGTCCTCGAACCAGGACATGCTCACCGCAGCCCTGGACGGCCTGATTGCCCGGTTCGGCCTGCAGGACGAACGGATCGGTGAAGTCGCTGCCGGCGCGGTCCTCAAGCACTCCCGCGACTTCAACCTCACCCGCGAAGCCGTGCTGGGCTCCCCGCTGTCCGCCGAGACCCCGGCCTATGACCTGCAGCAGGCCTGTGCCACGGGGCTGGAAACGGTCCTCGGCCTCGCCAACAAGATCAAGCTTGGCCAGATCGACTCCGCCATTGCCGGCGGCGTCGACTCCGCCTCGGACGCCCCCATCGCCGTGAGCGAGGGACTGCGTGAGGTCCTGCTGGACCTTAACCGGGCCAGGACGCTGCCCCAGCGCCTGCAGATCCTCAGCCGCCTCCGGCCCAAGGATCTCGCCCCCGATGCCCCGAACACGGGGGAGCCGCGCACCGGCCTGTCGATGGGCGAACACCAGGCACTTACCACCGCACAGTGGAAGATCACCCGTGAGGCGCAGGACGAACTTGCCTACAACAGCCACCGCAACCTCGCGGCCGCCTACGATGCCGGTTTCTTCGACGATCTGCTCACCCCCTACCGCGGGCTCAGCAGGGACTCCAACCTGCGCGCGGACACCAGTATGGAGAAGCTGGCCACCCTCAAGCCGGTCTTCGGTAAGAACCTCGGTGCCGCGGCGACCATGACCGCCGGCAACTCGACCCCGCTCACCGACGGCGCCGCCACCGTCCTGCTCGCTTCCGAGGAGTGGGCCGAAGCCCACGATCTGCCGAAGCTGGCCGCCGTCGTCGACGGCGAAGCCGCAGCCGTGGACTTTGTGCACGGCAAGGACGGACTCCTCATGGCCCCCGCCTTCGCGGTGCCCCGGCTGCTCGCCCGCAACGGCCTCACCCTCGACGACATCGACTTCTTCGAGATCCACGAGGCGTTCGCCGGTACCGTGCTCAGCACGCTGGCGGCCTGGGAGGACGAGGAATTCGGCCGCACCCGGCTTGGCCTGCCCGGCGCCTACGGCAGCATCGACCGGTCCAAGCTAAACGTCAACGGCTCCTCGCTCGCCGCCGGCCACCCCTTCGCCGCCACCGGCGGACGGATCGTGGCATCGCTGGCGAAGATGCTGCACGCCAGGGGCCAGGTGGACGGCCGCCCCGCCCGCGGACTGATCTCTGTCTGCGCCGCCGGCGGCCAGGGCGTCGTCGCGATTCTTGAAGCTCTCTAGGGGAATCCGATGACCGACAAATACACGCAGCTGGTGAGCCGGGGACTCGGCCGGGACATCGCGAGGAAACTGGGCTTGCCGCAGCCGGTGCCGCTGCGGCGCCACCAGCCGGGCGATCCGCTCGTTGCCGGGCCAGTGCTGGTCCAAGGGACCGGCAGCGGCGCCGATGAACTGGCCTCCGCGCTCCTTTCGTGGAACCTGGACGTCCGACGGCATGCGGTGCCGAAGGAAAAGCTTGGCGCCGTCATCCTGGTCCTGGACGAGCTGAGCGGCCCCGAGGACCTGGCCAGGCCGGTGCTCACGGCCGCCACTTCGCTTCGGGACCTGGCATCGAACGCCCGGGTGATCACCGTCTCCCGCGCCGCGGTGGACGCCACCGGGCCGGCCGTCGCCGCGGCCCGGCAGGGCGTCGACGGTCTACTGCGTTCGCTCGCCAAGGAACTGCGGGCCGGCGCCACGGGCAACGGCATCCTGCTCAGGGACGGGACCCGCACCACGAGTCCGAGCACCCTCGGGGCCTTGCGGTTTTTCCTCTCCGGCCGGTCCGCCTTCGTTGACGGACAATTCCTCACCGTCACCTCCGATGCCGGGCAGCAGCCGGACGACGTCGAGAAGCCACTGGCAGGCAAAGTCGCCGTTGTGACCGGAGCCGCCCGCGGCATCGGGGCCTCAATTGCGCGCACGCTGCGCCGCGACGGCGCGACCGTCGTCGTCGTGGACATCCCCGCCGCAGGGGACCAGCTCGCCACGGTGGCGAACGAGGTGCACGGCACCGCCCTGCAGCTGGACATCAGCCGTGAGGACGCCGGGCAGCGGATCATCGAACACGCCGTGCAACGCCACGGCCGGCTGGACATCGTGGTCCACAACGCCGGAATCACGCGCGACAAACTGCTCGCGAATATGGACCCGGGCCGCTGGAACTCCGTCATCGCCGTCAACATCGCGGCGCAGCTGCGCATCAACGAAGCCCTGCTGGCGTCGGAGCATTTCCGGAGCTCGCCGCGGATCGTGTCCGTGGCCTCCACCAGCGGGATCGCGGGCAACCGGGGCCAGACCAACTACGCAGCCTCCAAGGGCGGCGTGATGGGGATGGTCCGCGCCACCGCGCCGCTGCTCGCCGCGCACGGCGGGTCCATCAATGCCGTGGCACCGGGCTTCATCGAAACCGAGATGACCGCGCGGATCCCGTTCGCCACCCGCGAGGTCGCCCGCCGGCTGAACTCCCTGCAACAGGGCGGCCAGCCGGGTGACGTTGCCGAGGCAATCGCGTTCCTGGCGAGCGATGCGGCCGGCGGGATCTCCGGCGAGGTGCTGCGCGTCTGCGGCCAGAACCTGGTCGGAGCATGACCGGTTCGCAGCCCGTCATCCTGGGCGAGATGCCGACCCTGTCGAAGCTGTATCTCAATGCGGCAGCCACCGCGGCCCGGCGCCGGGTGCTTGGCACGCATACGGGCACCGCACTTCCGGACGGAAGCCATGAAGTCCGCGGCGTGCGGGCCGGGGTTGAGAATCTCACGGCCTACCAGCATCTGATCGGCGAGACCGCCAGCGACATCCTGCCGGCAGGCTTCATCCATGCGCTGGCCTTCCCGCTGGCCATGAGCGTGATGAACCGGGACGACTTCCCGCTGCCCCTGCTCGGCATGATCCACCTGGGCAACGAGGTGGTGCAGTCCGCACCGGTGCGCTTCACCGAAGCCGTGGACATCCGGGCATGGTCGGAGAAGCTGCGTGGCCACCGCTCCGGCACACAGCTGGACCTCGTGGCCGAGGTTCGCGGCGCAGGCGATGGTGCCCTCCGCTGGCGCGGCGTGTCCACCTACCTCGCCAAGGGAGTGTTCCTGCCCGGAATCGACAAGCCGTCGGCACCGCCGGTGCCGGTGGACTTCCGGACTCCGGACCCGACGGCGCTCTGGCAGCTGGGAGTGGACACGGGACGCGCCTACGCCGCGGTGTCCGGCGACTTCAACCCGATCCACTTGAGCGTCCTTTCGGCCAAAGCGCTAGGGATGCGCCGGTCCATCGCACACGGAATGTACCTCGCCTCGCGGGCGCTGGCCGATGTGGGCGCCGCCAAGGGGGAGGCCTTCCGCTGGGACGTGGGTTTCGAAGCTCCCGTCTTCCTGCCCGCCCGGGTGGCCCTGGAAATCAGTACCGTCCAGGACGGCGACGGCGGCTGGCAGCGCTCGGACTATGTCGCCTGGAACCCGCGGTCCGGTCGCAGGCACTTCAGCGGTTCGGTGACGGCGTTGTAGCGCTCCCGTGTAGCCAGGCGTCCCAGATGTCGACCCGCGAGCAGTAAAACCTCGGTCCTGGTCCAGATAATCAGCCCGCGGCTTCGTATGGCAGTACCGGACGGCAGGTGTGTTGCCAGTACCTCCCAGCGGCGCGGGCGGCAGACGTTCGGGTCCCATAGGTCCGGACCACGCGGAGCATCCGGTGCAGGCT
>JAODMA010000352.1 GCA_025464545.1 Arthrobacter sp.
TCAGCGCGGTGGCGCCGGTTCTCGAATGGCTGGATCACTAGAGTGGAAGCATGACGGAACCGAACCCTGTACCGGAGGCTGCAGCGGCCGCCCGCGTGGACTGGCCAGCCCTTCCGGCGGAGGCAGCCGGCCGGGACGCGGACGTCGACAGTCTCCTGGAACGGCTCGGAACACTGCCCGGGCTGCCTGTCTCCGGGCACGGTGAGGTCTATTCCGAGCTGCACCACGATCACAAGGAAGCGTTGAACGCAGCTGGGGACACCGCATCATGAGCAGGCTTGACCAGGTCCTCGTCGGCCGCGGGCTGGCGCGGTCCCGCACCCACGCGGCACGGCTTATTGCCGAAGGCAAAGTCACTTCCGGCGGCGAAGTGCTGGCTAAAGCCTCGCTCCAGGTGCAGGACGACACCGAACTGGACGTTGCGGCCACCGGCGAGGACAACTACGTCAGCCGTGCCGGGCACAAGCTTGCCGGTGCGCTGGACGCCTTCCCCGCCGTCGAGGTGGCAGGCAAACGCTGCCTCGACGCCGGCGCCTCCACCGGCGGTTTCACCGACGTGCTGCTGCGCCGCGGGGCGGCCCACGTCGTGGCTGTCGACGTTGGCCATGACCAGCTGGTGCCGCAGATCCGGAACGACCCTCGGGTCTCCGTCCACGAAGGCGTCAACGTCCGCTACATGACCCCGGCTGAGATCGGCGGCCCTGTCACCCTGACCGTGGCCGATCTGTCCTTCATCTCTTTGACCCTTGTTGTCGCACCGCTTGCGGCCTGCACGGAGCCCGGCGGAGACCTCGTCCTGATGGTCAAGCCGCAGTTCGAGATCGGCAAGGACCGGCTGGGACGCACGGGTGTGGTCACCTCCGAGCGGGAACGCCGACTGGCGGTGAGCAAAGTTGCCGCCGCCGCCATGGATGCCGGCCTGGAACTGCAAGGCGTGGCGAGCAGTCCGCTGCCCGGCCAGGACGGAAACGTCGAGTACTTCCTGTGGATAAAACGCGGGATCGGGACAGACCTGCCTAAGATCGAGGAGCGGGACGCAGCCGTTGCTGCGTTAATCGCAACGATCTGGCCAAAGTACCAGCAGCACTAGAAGGCGGAACCCGATGAGCAGGCGTGTCCTCATCCTTGCCCATACCGGCCGCGAGGAATCCCTCAAGGCTGCATGGGAAGCGTGCGCCCAGCTCCACGCCTCCGGCATTGTCCCGGTCATGCAGGAATCCGAGCTCGGGGACATGGTCCGGTTCTTCGGCCGCCTGGACCACCCGGTCGAAGTTCTCCATGACCACGTGCAGCTGCCCGACGTCGAACTTGTCATGGTCCTCGGCGGCGACGGCACGATCCTGCGTGCCGCCGAACTGGTGCGGGAGGTGGATGTGCCGCTGCTCGGCGTCAACCTCGGCCACGTCGGATTCCTGGCCGAAAGCGAGCGGGCCGACCTCGCACAGACCGTCGAATGGGTCGTCAGCCGCGAATACACCGTGGAAGAGCGGATGACGATCGACGTTCAAGTCTGGGTCCGCGGGCAGAAGATCTGGCACACCTGGGCCCTCAACGAGGCGGCGATCGAAAAGGGCAACCGGGAACGGATGCTCGAGGTGGTCACCGAAGTCGATGAGCGCCCCCTGACCTCCTTTGGCTGCGACGGCGTGGTCCTGGCCACCCCCACCGGCTCCACCGCCTACGCCTTCTCGGCTGGCGGACCGGTGGTTTGGCCGGAGGTCGAGGCCCTGCTGATCGTGCCGATCAGCGCCCACGCGCTCTTCGCCAAGCCGCTGGTCGTCTCTCCCCGGTCCCGGCTCGCCGTCGAGATCCTGAACCGGACGGATGCCCAGGGCGTGCTCTGGTGCGACGGACGGCGCTCCGTGGACCTGCCGCCCGGCGCCCGCGTAGAAGTCACCCGTTCGGCCACGCCGGTTCGTCTCGCCCGCACCCACCAGACGCCGTTCTCCGGACGGCTGGTGCGCAAGTTCGAGCTCCCCATCCAGGGCTGGCGCGGCCCGATGCCCCAGGCCGCAGCGATCCACACCGGTCCGGTGCCGATCATCCGCACCCCGCGGCCCATGCCCCCGCTGCCCACGCCCCGGCACACCGAGCCCGGCGAAACACCTGATCCCTCGACTGCGAAGTGACCCATGCTTGAAGAACTGAGAATCCGCGACCTCGGCGTCATCACTGACGCGACGCTGCCCCTCGGACCGGGATTGAGCGTCGTGACGGGTGAAACAGGTGCCGGCAAGACCATGGTGGTGACCGCCGTCGGGCTGCTGCTCGGCGCCCGGTCCGACGCCGGTGCGGTGCGCAGCGGCGCGAAGAGCGCCTCCGCCGAGGCGATTGTGAAACTCGACTCCGGGCACGCCGCCGTGGCACGCGCCCGGGAAGCGGGCGCGGACGTCGAGGAGTTCGACGGCGGTGCCGAGCTGCTGCTCGCCCGCAGCGTGGGTGCCGACGGCCGCAGCCGCGCCTACCTTGGCGGCCGCGTCGCCCCCGTGGGGGTCCTCGCCGAGGTCGGCGAAACTCTCGTGGTGGTCCACGGCCAGTCGGAGCAGATCCGGCTCAAGAGCCCGGTGGCGCAGCGCGGCGCCCTGGACAAATTCGCGGCGGAGAGCCTCGCCGGGACCCTTGCCGCCTACCAGGAACAGCACGGTCACTGGAAAAAGATCCAGGCCGAACTCGACTCGCTCCGCAGCGCGGCCCGGGAGCGCCTGCGTGAGGCAGAGTCGCTGGAAGCGGCCCTCGCGGAGATCGATGCCGTAGACCCGCAGCCGGGGGAGGACGAGTCGCTCAAGGCCGAGGCCGTCAAGCTCGCCAACGTCGAGGAACTCCGGATCGCGGCCACGACAGCGCACCAGGCCCTGATCGCGGAAGACTTCGGCGAGGGCAGCGACGCCACCGCCCTGGTCGACGCCGCCAAACGCACCCTGGAGCACGTGGCAGAACACGACGAGGAGCTGGGATCCGCGGCGTCCCGGCTGGCCGAGGTCGGCTTCCTGCTCAACGACATCGCCACCGAGCTGGCCAGCTACCAGGCGTCCCTCGACACGGAGGGCCCGGAACGGCTCGCCGAGATCGAGGACCGGCGTGCCGCCCTGGCGAAACTCGTTCGCAAGTACGCGCCGAGCATCGACGAGGTGCTGGTCTGGGCCGAGGAGGCCCGGGCCCGGTATGAGGAACTGCAGGACGACTCCACCCGGATCGAAGCGCTGGACGCCGACGTCGCCCGCGCCGAAGCCGAGCTCCGCAAGCAGGCGGCCGCCATCAGCAAGATCCGCAAGAAGGCCGCCAAGGACCTGTCCGCCCGGGTCAGCGCGGAACTGAAAGCACTGGCGATGGCCGATGCGACGCTCGTTATCAACGTCGACCCGGGCGAGCAGCTGGGCCCGTTCGGCGCGGACGACATCTCCTTCCTGCTCGAGCCGCACTCCGGCGCACCCGCCCGCCCGCTGGGCAAGGGTGCCTCCGGCGGTGAGCTTTCACGTGTGATGCTTGCCATCGAAGTGGTGCTTGCCGCGGTGGATCCGGTCCCGACCTTCGTCTTCGACGAGGTCGACGCCGGCGTCGGCGGCCGCGCCGCCGTCGAGATCGGCCGGCGCCTGGCGATGCTGGCCCGGCACGTCCAGGTCCTGGTGGTCACGCACCTGCCGCAGGTGGCCGCTTTCGCGGACCAGCACATCCGGGTCACCAAGACCTCCGTGCGGGGCGCGGACGGGGCAATTGCGACCGGCTTCACCTCGAGCGACGTCCGGCTGCTGGACGCGGACGAGCGCGTCCGCGAACTGGCCCGGATGCTGGCGGGCCAGGAGGATTCTGAATCAGCCCAGGCCCACGCCCAGGAACTCCTCGACGACGCCAGGCTCCAGCCACAGCAGGCCTGAGCTCCTACAGAGACGGGCCGGAACCGGGATGACAATCACAGCGCGCCTGCCCGCGAACAGACCCTTGGAAGGCTGAATTGATGATAGGCTCAAACTCCGTGGTGCAGCGATCAAATTCCCGTGTAAATTCCCGGTTCCCGGGCTCGTCCAAGACGACCAAACACATCTTCGTCACCGGTGGTGTGGCGTCCTCGCTCGGCAAAGGA
>JAODMA010000353.1 GCA_025464545.1 Arthrobacter sp.
ACCTGGGTGATATCACCGGTCACCACCATTTTGGAGCCGAAGCCCAGCCGCGTGAGGAACATCTTCATCTGTTCGGGCGTGGTGTTTTGCGCTTCGTCCAGGATGATGAAGGCGTCGTTGAGGGTGCGGCCGCGCATGTAGGCGAGTGGCGCGACTTCAATGGTGCCGGCGGCCATCAGGCGCGGAATGGACTCGGGGTCCATCATGTCGTGCAGGGCATCGTAGAGCGGGCGCAGGTACGGGTCGATCTTGTCGCTGAGGGTGCCCGGCAGGAATCCGAGCCGCTCCCCCGCTTCGACCGCAGGACGCGTCAGGATGATGCGGGTGACTTCCTTCTGCTGCAGCGCCTGGACGGCTTTGGCCATGGCCAGGTACGTCTTGCCGGTGCCGGCGGGCCCGATTCCGAAGATTACGGTGTTGGCATCGATGGCGTCCACGTAGTTCTTCTGGTTCAGCGTCTTCGGGCGGATGGTCCTCCCGCGGCTGGACAGGATGTTGTGGGTGAGCACGTCCACCGGGTTCTGCAGCGACTGGCTGCGGAGCAGGGACACCAGCTGTTGCAGCACAGCGGGGGTGATAACCGTGCCGCGGGAGACCAGGCCGCGTACCTCGTTGAGCAGACGCATGATCCGGGGCACATCGGCGGACGGCCCGCTGATCGAGAGCTCGTTTCCGCGTACATGGAAGTCCACGGCCGGGAACTGGGTCTCGATGTACCGCAACGCTTCGTCATGACTGCCGAGGGACTGGACCATCTGGTCGGAGGTGTCGAACAGGACCACCTCCGTCCGCAACCCTGGGAGGGAGTGGGGAAATTCGCCTGCGGCGCGCTCTCCGGCGCTGATCCGGGCTTTACCGTTCGCTGCTTCAGTCATGGTGTTGGCCCGCGGGCCTCTGGTCCCCTCCAGTCGGAAATGGTCTGTCCCCCTGATCCGGTCCGACGGCGGTGCTCGCCTTCGGGTTCCGGGTCTCAGCGGGTCCTTCCATCTTACGCCAGCGCCGGGCGGCGTACGCCGCGGCAGAGCCGGGCCGGCCGGCCACCGCCTGCAGCGGTTCCCGACATTAGGTATCAACTTCGTATCGGCCTCATATCTTTCGCGTTGCAGTTCCGCTGCCCGGCCCGAAACCCCGGTGCTGCCCGGGGACCGTATGCCATGCTGGGAATCGGCCGCCCGGCGGGAGTAACCCGGAGGGACGGCTGACCATGGCGGGGGCTGGTCAATTGGGTCAGGGAGACGGAAAGGAAGCAGCCATCAGGCAGCGGGGAACCAGTTCAAAGTCAGCAGTCGGTCGGCGCAGAAGTCCGGGCGTGCTGCTGCTGGTTTTGCCCGCGGCGCTTGTCCTGTCCGGCTGCGTAGCCACTCCCCAGCCGGGCGTCACCACCTCGAACACCTCCCCCCAGCTCCAGACGGGACCGGCCTCCCCCGGAGCGCCGACGACGAGCGCGCCGCTGGAAACCACCCAGGCCTCCAACAAAGCTCCGGTGTACTGGATCGGCCGGAGCAATGAAAGCATGTTCCTCTACCGCGAGTTCCGGGACGTTCCGGAGCAGGACAACCCCGTCACGCGTGCGCTCCGGGTCATGATGTCCGAGAAGCCGCTCGATCCGGATTTCTTCACCCCCTGGCAGAATCCGAAGAAGCTTGCCACTTCCATTTCCGGCAAAAACGTCATCACCGTGGACCTTTCGGACGACGCCTTCAACAGCAACGTGGACGCGGCGATGGCCGAACGCGCGGTCCAGCAGCTCGTCTACACGGCAACCGCGGCCGGTGCCAGCGCGGGACTGATCGATGCCGGGCAGCAGATCCAGGTCGTGGTGCTGGTCGACGGGCATACGGACTATGTCGCGTTCAACCATGTCCGCCTCGGATCGCCGACCTCCCGCAGCTCCGGCATGGTTGCCCCCGTCTGGATCATCGATCCCCAGGAAGCCACCGCGCTGGAGGACGGCCCGATCAAGATCAGCGGCAGGAGCACCGTCCCGGGCGGAAATCTCCGGTGGGAGATCCTGCGGATCGACGGAACCGTCAAGACGAGCCTCCTGGACGGCACCGCGGCCGCGTCGACGGAGGCGACACAGTCCGGGCTGTTCACCTTCGCGGTAAGCCTGGGCCCGGGCAACTATGAGGTAAGGGTGTCACAGCTTCAGGACGGCAACCCGTCCCAGGACCTCAACGTGGACACGCGAGGCTTCACGGTCAAGTAGCTACCAGCGGCCCAGTATGTCGCTTGCCAGCACGGTAGCGGCCGGGCCAGCGGTGGATGAGCGCAGCACGTGATGTCCGAGCAGGGCGGTGACGGCTCCGGCGTCGCACAGTCTCGTCACTTCACGGGGGCTGATGCCGCCTTCCGGACCCACAATCAGCAAAACTTCCCGGGCGGCGGCCTCCGGCGCGTCTGCGGACCCCTGCCGGGCCGGGGTGCCAACTGCCGCCCGCCAGGACTCGAGGACCTGCCGCAGCGGACGCACCGCGTCCTCGTGCAGGATGACGGCGAGACCTGCTGCGGCCACGGCCGCCTGCAGCCCGGCGCCGTCGACAGCCGGGCGGACTTCGGGGATCCAGGCCCGGCGTGCCTGCTTGGCGGCTGCCGCGACCACCGATTCCCACTTCGCGTGCGCCTTCGCCGCCCGCTCGGCCTTCCAGCGGACGATCGAGCGTTCCGCCTGCCACGGGACGACGGCGTCGATCCCCAACTCGGTCGCAGTCTCGGCCGCCAGTTCGTCCCGGTCGCCCTTCGCGAGGGCCTGCACCAGCACCAGCCGGATATCAGGCCTCGGTTCCACGCTCAGCTGGGCGCACTCCACGCTCAACTGGCCTGGCGCGACGGCGGACACGGATCCAGTGAGGCGCTTGCCGGCGCCGTCGGCGATATCCACCGTCTCGCCCACTGCGAGGCGCTTCACCGTGACGGCATGGCGGGCCTCAGGGCCGTCCAGGACAAAGATGGAACCGGGGACCTGGTGGTCCAGGGTTCCCGGGGCGGTGAAGAAGACCGGGTTGCTCACCGCTACAGGTTACCGAGCCGGTCCCGGAGCTTGGCAAAGACCCCGCCGCTCGCAGCGAGCTTACCTTCGGTGAACTGTTCGCCGCGCAGCTTCGCCAGCTGCCGGAGCAGATCTTCCTGGGCGGCGTCGAGCTTGGCCGGAGTTTCGACCTGCAGGTGGACCTTAAGATCCCCGCGGCCGTAACCGCGCAGGTGGGTGACGCCGAGTCCGCGCAGTGTGATGACCTCGCCGGACTGGGTACCGGCCTTGACGTCGATTTCCTGCTGGCCGTCGAAGGTGTCAAGAGTCAGTTCGGTGCCGAGTGCCGCGGCAGTCATCGGGATGTTCAGGCTCGCGTGCAGGTCGTCGCCGTCGCGCACGTAGGTGGCATCGGTGTTGACCCGGATCTCCACGTAGAGATCTCCGGCGGGACCGCCGGCGGGACCTGCCTCGCCCTGGCCGGAGAGCTGGATACGGGTGCCGGTGGCAACGCCGGCCGGAACCTTGACGGTGAGGCTGCGGCGGCTGCGGATCCGGCCCTGGCCGGCGCACTCGTTGCAGGGATCCTTGATCACGGTGCCGAAGCCTTCGCAGCTGCCGCACGGGGCCGTCGTCATGACCTGGCCCAGGATGGACCGGACGGCGCGCTGGACCTGGCCGCTGCCGCCGCAAATGTCGCAGCGCTCCGGGTGGGTGCCCGGCCGGCAACAGGAGCCAGCACAGG
>JAODMA010000355.1 GCA_025464545.1 Arthrobacter sp.
GGCACAGCTGCACTGGATTCGGGCATGAGCCCAGCTTTTCACTTTTCCCGGGCTATTTCATCTTGGCCTCGTGCCGCCGTCCCACCTGCACGCCGGCCCCCGTCCGGCACCGTGGCTAGTCCGAACCGGGGGCTGGCGATAGAGTGAGGGACTGTGACTGAAGAAAACACCGGCGTGACCGCCCTCCCGGACGAGCCGTCCGAATCCGGCACCGGAGAGTACGGAACCCCCACCCTCACCGTACAGCTGCGGATGCTTGACGGTGGGCTGGAACCGCCGTCGTACGCGCACCCGGGCGACGCCGGCGCGGACCTGCGCGCCCGAGAGGACGTTGTCCTGGAGCCGGGACAGCGCCGGCTGGTACCGACCGGGGTGTCCATTGCTCTCCCGGACGGCTTCGTTGCCCTGATCCATCCGCGCTCCGGTCTCGCCACCAAGCACGGCCTGACGGTCGTCAACGCCCCGGGAACCGTTGACGCGGGCTACCGCGGAGAGATCGCCGTGACTCTGCTGAATACGGACCGGCACGCGGCGATCGAACTCAAGCGCGGCGATAGAATTGCACAAATGGTTATCCAGCGCGTCGAGTACGCAAGGTTCCTCGCCGTCGAGGAACTAAGCGACTCGGTCCGCGGCGGCGGCGGTTTCGGGTCCACCGGCGGCTTCGGCGCCACCACGGCCTGAGTCGAGCGGGACAGCCGCAACAGCACGCGGTAGCCGTTCGAGCGGGGCAGGGAGCAGTCGCCTCGGAAAAGCGGCAGGAATCCGGCCGCGGGTAGTCAGGGTTTGAGCAGGGACTTTAAGCCGGCAGTTGCCCCTGGGGCGGGCAGCGCCACGCGGACGCGTAGCGCCGCGGCGGCACAACACAACTAAGGAGACACCCGATGGTTTTTGGGCGTGGCAGGAAAGCCAAGCAGGAACAGCTGACCGATTCCGGGGAAATCCCGGAGGCAACTGCTGAGGGCTCCGCTGCGGATGCCGCCGTCGGTATGGGCCGCGGCTCCACCGGTCCCTTCGACCTGTCGGAAATCGAGAACCAGGACGGGTACGTGGACCTCGGTGCGCTGCTGATCGCGCCCCAGGAAGGTCTGCAGCTCAGGCTTGAGGTAGAGGAGGCCACGCAGCGCGTCGTCGCCGTCACCATGGACCTGAACGGCTCAAGCCTCCAGCTGCAGGCGTTTGCTGCGCCCCGCTCCGAAGGGCTCTGGGACGAGATCCGCGAACAGATCGGACAGTCCGTCGGAAGCCAGGGCGGCCAGGTCGAGGAAATCCAGGGCACCTTCGGCACCGAACTCCTCGCCAAGCTTCCCGCCAGCGGCTCGGACGGCAGCCACGGTTACCGTGTGGCCCGTTTCATCGGCGTCGACGGGCCGCGCTGGTTCCTCCGGGGGGTCCTCGGCGGAGAGGCCGCCGTCGACCGCGCCGCCGCCGCCGGGCTGGAAGGGCTGTTCCGGCAGATCGTCGTCGTCCGGGGAGAGAACCCCATGCCGCCGCGGGACCTGTTGCAGCTGCGCCTCCCGAAGGATGCCGCCGGCCCCGCCCCCAAGGCTGCTCCGGACCTCGAAAAACCCGAACGTGGGCCGGAGATCACCCAGATTGGCTGATGCTGCCAGCAAGGGACCCGCCGTCCCGCTCTCCATCAGGGAACTGCCGGAGCGCGGCCGTGTGCTGTGCCGCGGCTTCATCGAGGCGGTCACCTACGCACCGGCCAGCCAGGTGGCAGCGTTCACCGCCATCGTGGTGGATCACGAGGGCACGCCGGTCAGGGCAAAACCAGCGGGCCGAGCTTCCACTGGCCGGTTACGGGTCATCTGGCTCGGGCGCCGGCGCATCCCCGGCATCGCCGCCGGCTCGGAGTTGCGGCTCGACGGCATGGTCACCGAGCGTGACGGGCTGCCCACCATGTTCAATCCCCGCTACGAGATACTCTCCCGCCAGGAGGAGCAATGACCTTGCCCGAGAAGTCCGAGCCCGGAGCCGAACAAGACCCGGCTGAGCAGCCCTCCATGGCGCAGCTCGCCGAAGGGTACGCCAGCCAGGCGGGCCTGCACCGTTCCAGCAACGGCAACATCGACGTGCTGAAAAGCGCCGGCGGTGTGCAGGGCATTGCCGAGAGCATCCTGCCCGGACTGGTCTTCCTGATTGTCTTTACGGTCACCCGGGAACTGCCGCCGGCCCTGATCGGCTCGCTCGCAACGGCCGCGGCATTCACGATCGCCCGGCTCATCCAGCGCCGTCCGCTGACCCAGGCGCTGGCCGGGGTTGTAGGCGTCGGGCTGTCGGCGTGGATCGCCAACACCACCGGGAAGGCTGAGGACTTTTACGTCCTGGGCTTCTTCACCAACATCGCCTACATCCTGGCTATGACCCTCTCGGTTGCCTTCCGCTGGCCTTTCGCCGGTCTGATCTTCGGGTTCATCCGGAACGAAGGCCTGGAGTGGCGCAAGCACCCTGCCCGGATGAAGGCGTACCAGATCGGCACCTGGGTCATCGTCTCGGTGCTCGTCCTGCGGCTCCTGGTCCAGGTCCCGCTGTACCTGATGGGGGAGCCGGGCCTGGCCGCGCTGGCCACGACGCGGCTTCTGATGGGTGCGCCGCTTTACATCCTCGGCGTCTGGGTGGCCTGGCTCCTGACCCGGCCCGTTCCCGCCCCGGCTCCCGCCGAAGGGGGAACCGGGCACAACTAGCCGGGCACGGAAGCTAGCCGGCGAAGCCGTCGTCCTCAGACTCATGGTTTTCGCTGTGTTGACGGTCGGCGGTGCCCGCAGGGTGGTCCTCGAGCGGCGACTCGGGGGCAAGAAGCGCGCGCAGTTCGTCTTCGGCGGCAATCGTGGTCACGAAGAACAGTTCATCCCCGCCGTCCAGCACGTCATCACGGCTCGGGGTGATCGGCGCCTGGTCCCGGAGGATTGCCACCAGGGTGGCATCCTCAGGCCAGTCGATGCCGCCCACGGTCAGGCCAATGACGTGCGAGTCGTGCGGCACCGTGAACTCGACCAGCGACGACACGCCCGTCTGAAGGGTCAGGAGCCGGACGAGGTCGCCGATCTCCACCGCCTCCTCGACGAGTGCGGTCATGAGCTGCGGGGTGTTGACCGCGACGTCGACGCCCCAGGAATCGTCGAACATCCAGTCGTTCTTGGGGTTGTTGACCCGGCCGACCGTCCGGCCGACCCCGAATTCCGTCTTCGCCAGCAGCGAGACCACAAGATTGACCTTGTCGTCACCGGTGGCGGACACCACGACGTCGGCATCCTCGAGCTTCGCGTCCTTGAGCGTGCTCAGTTCGCAGGCGTCGCCGACGAGCCAGTGGGCGCCCCGCAAACCGCTGCGGCCAATGACCTCGGGCTTGAGGTCGATCAGCAGGATTTCATGTTTATGGGACAGCAGTTCGCGGGCGATCGACGAACCGACACTTCCCGCGCCGACGATGACGACTTTCACTCAGAACTCCTTGGCGGGGGACTTGGCAAGAATATGGGCAACTTCGGTGCTGCGGTCCACGTCGAGCATGGCGTGGACCGTATCGCCGTCCTGGTAGGAGGTGCCGGCGTCGGGCAGGATGCCCTCGCCGAACCGGGTCAGGTAGGCCACCCGGATGCCTGCGGCCTGCTCGACCGCGGTCACCGGGTGTCCGATCCAACCGGCGTGAAGGTCAATTTCGGCCAGCACGAGCCGGCCGGAGGGGTCCCGGAAGTCACCGGCGAGGTGTTGCTCCGGGAGGATCCGGCGGAGCACCTGGTCGGCGCTCCAACGCACGGCCGCCACCGTGGGGATGCCGAGCCGCTGGTAGATCTCAGCGCGGCCCGGATCGTAAATCCTGGCCACGACGTGCGGGACGTGGAAGGTTTCCCGGGCCACGCGGGTGGCCAGGATGTTGGAATTGTCACCGCTGGAGACAGCCGCGAACGCGTAGGCATCCTCAACGCCGGCCTGCTTCATGGTTTCCCGGTCGAAGCCGACGCCGGTGACTTTCCGGCCGGTGAAGCCAGTGCGGAGGCGCCGGAAGGCACGGTCGTCCTGGTCGATTATGGCCACCGAGTGACCGGCGTCCTCGAGCGTGTGCGCCAGGGTTGCCCCGACCCGGCCACAACCCATGATGACGAAGTGCGCCACACGTGCCTCCTAAATGCTTCGCTGTCTGCTGCTGCGTAAAACTCTACCGGCCACGCGGCACGCCGCAGCGCCCGGAGGTTTGCCGCCGGGAGCCGCACGCGGAGCCGTCATGACATCGCCTGGGAATGAGACTAGCTTTGTGTGGTGCTGACAATTTTCAATGCCGTGAAGCGGGTGATGGTAGGCCGGCCTTTCCGTAACGACCGGCTGGCCCACACCCTGCTGCCGAAGCGGATTGCCCTCCCCATTTTCGCCTCGGACGCGCTGTCGTCGGTGGCGTACGCGCCGGATGAAATCCTGCTGACGCTGGCCCTCTCCGGGGTCAGCGCCGTGGCGTTCTCGCCCTGGGTGGGGCTGGCCGTCATGGTGGTGCTGCTGACCGTCGTTGCTTCCTACCGCCAGAACGTCCACGCCTACCCCTCCGGCGGCGGCGACTACGAGATCGCCAACGAAAACCTCGGGAAGTACGCCGGGGTCACCGTCGCCTCGGCGCTGCTCGTGGACTACGTGCTGACCGTCGCGGTGTCGATGTCCTCTGCCGCCAGCTACCTGACCACCGCGGTGCCGGCGCTGCACGGCGAGCAGGCCGCCATCGCAACCGTCGGCGTGGTCATCCTCGCGCTCGTGAACCTGCGCGGAATCAGGGAGGCCGGCAGCGTCTTCGCCGTGCCGACCTACATCTTTATGGCGTCCATCCTGGGCATGACGGCCGTCGGCATCTTCCAGGCGGCCACCGGCCAGCTCGGCGAAGCACCCTCCGCGGCGTTCACGATCGTGCCGGCCGAAGGCTTCGACGAAGGCCTCGTCGGCCTCGCCGGCGCGTTCCTGTTGCTCCGGGCCTTCTCCTCGGGCGCCGCCGCGTTGACCGGCATCGAGGCCATCAGCAACGGCGTGCCGAACTTCCAGAAACCCAAGAGCAAGAACGCAGCCACCACGCTGCTGCTGCTCGGCGTGATCGCTTCCGCCATGCTGGCCGGCATCATCTACCTGGCCAACGCGACCAAGGTGCACATCGTGCTGGACCCGGCGAAGGAATTCCTGCTGGACGGCAAGGCCCTGCCGGAAGGCTACATCCAGAATCCGGCCATCAGCCAGATCGCCCAGACCATCTTCGGGGCCGGGTCCATTTTCTTCTATATCGTGGTCGCCGCGACCGGCGTGATCCTGGTGTTCGCTTCCAACACCGCGTTCAACGGCTTCCCGGTCCTCGGTTCGATCCTGGCCCAGGACGGCTACCTGCCGCGACAGCTGCGCACCCGGGGGGACAGGTTGGCCTTCAGCAACGGTGTCCTGGCGCTGGCGGCGGGGGCGCTCGTGCTGATCATTGCCTTCAACGCCGACGTCACCAAGCTCATCCAGCTCTACATCGTCGGCGTCTTCATCTCGTTCACGATCAGCCAGCTCGGCATGGTCCGGCACTGGGGCCGGGAACTGAAGGTCGCCAAGGACCCGGCGGCGAAGCGGCGGATGCTTAAGTCCCGCACCATCAACATGGTCGGCTTCGGCATGACCGCGACGGTACTCCTGATAGTGCTGATCACCAAGTTCCAGCAGGGCGCCTGGATTGCGCTGCTCGCCATGTTCGTCCTGTTCCTCATCATGTGGAGCATCCGGGCGCACTATGACAACGTGGCCAAGGAACTGGCCGTGGATGAGGACTCGTCGCCGCGGGCCCTGCCCACCCGGGTGCACGCCGTGCTGCTGGTCTCGCACGTCCGCAAGCCGGTGCTGCGCGCCCTGGCCTATGCCCGCGCCTCCCGCCCCTCCCGGCTGGATGCCATCACGGTGGACATCAGCTCCGAAGAGACCGAGCAGACCGTGGCCGACTGGGAGAAGCTGGAAATCCCGGTACCGTTGACGGTGCTCGCGAGCCCGTTCCGCGAGACGGTGACGCCCATCATGGAGTACATCAAGAACATGCGGAGGGACTCACCCCGTGACCTGATCGTGGTCTACATCCCCGAGT
>JAODMA010000365.1 GCA_025464545.1 Arthrobacter sp.
CGGTAGGCTTGGAACTGCAAAATCCGTAAGCCACCGGCGCCCGCTGCGGCGTCCACCAGGAGCGTTTAGCATGCCGAATCTCAGTCCTGAGCTCTTGTCTGTCCTCCGATGCCCCGTCACGGGATCCGCCCTGGTCCAGGAGGGCGAGGAGCTCGTCGCGACGACGGCAGACGATTCCGGCGCGAAGCCGCGCTACCGCATCGAAGACGGTATCCCGCTGCTGCTGCCGCCGGAGCTGCTCCCGGCTGCCACCGCTGCGCCCTCCGACCAGCACGACGCCGCGCCCCGCACCGCGGGTTAAGGCAAGGACGGGATCAGCAGTAGAAAGGCCCGTCCCGCGGCGGCCCCCGCACGGACGTGGCCTTCCGCGCCAATCCCGGAAACAAGCGGCGCCGAACTACTTCCAGTCACCGACACGCAAGGTCACAGCCACCCGGCCACCGACGACCAGCCGGCAACATAAAGGATTCACATGACTCTCGACTACAAGATCGCGGACATCTCCCTGGCCGAAGCCGGCCGCCACCAGATCCGCCTGGCCGAGCACGAAATGCCCGGCCTGATGTCCCTGCGCGCGGAATTCGGCGCCAGCCAGCCGCTCAAGGGCGCACGGATCGCCGGTTCCCTGCACATGACGGTGCAGACCGCGGTGCTGATCGAGACCCTCACCGCCCTTGGCGCCGAGGTCCGCTGGGCGTCCTGCAACATCTTCTCGACGCAGGACGAGGCAGCGGCCGCCGTCGTGGTCGGCAACGGAACCATCGAGGACCCGCAGGGTGTCCCGGTCTTCGCCTGGAAGGGCGAAACCCTCGAGGAATACTGGTGGACAGCCCAGCAGATCCTCACGTGGCCCGGCGCGGACACCGACCCGGACCTCGGCGCGAACATGATCCTTGACGACGGCGGCGACGCCACCATGCTGGTGCACAAGGGCGTCGAATTCGAAGCCCTCGGCGCCGTGCCGGCCGCCGGTTCCGACGAATCCGAAGAAGGCCGGGTCTTCCTGGACGTGTTGCGCGCCTCGCTCCAGGAGGACCCGCAGAAGTGGACCCGCATCGGTTCCCGGCTGCTCGGCGTCACCGAGGAAACCACCACCGGCGTGCACCGCCTGTACCAACTGGCCGAGCAGGGAAAGCTGCTGTTCCCGGCGATCAATGTCAACGACTCGGTCACCAAGAGCAAGTTCGACAACAAGTACGGCATCCGGCACTCGCTGCCCGACGGCATCAACCGCGCCACCGACGTCCTCATGGGCGGCAAGGTCGCCGTCGTCTGCGGTTACGGCGACGTCGGCAAGGGTGCCGCGGAAGCCTTCCGCGGCCAGGGATCGCGCGTGATCGTTACCGAGATCGATCCCATCTGCGCGCTCCAGGCCGCCATGGACGGGTACCAGGTCGCGAAGCTGGAATCCGTCCTCAGCGAAGGCCACATCTTCATCACCACCACCGGCAACAAGGACGTCATTCTGGCCGAGCACATGGCCGGCATGCGCGACAAAGCCATCGTGGGCAACATCGGCCATTTCGACAACGAGATCGACATGGCCGGACTCGCCCGCATCCCCGGCATCAGAAAGGTCGAGATCAAGCCGCAGGTGCACGAGTGGGTCCTGGATGAAGGCACCGCGGAAGAGCGGTCCATCATCGTCCTCTCCGAGGGCCGTCTGCTGAACCTCGGAAACGCCACCGGGCACCCGTCCTTCGTGATGAGCAACTCCTTCGCCAACCAGACGATCGCGCAGATTGAACTGTTCACCAAGCGGGACCAGCCCGAGGGCGAGCGCGAGTACGAAAAGCAGGTCTACGTGCTGCCGAAGATCCTCGACGAGAAGGTCGCCCGGCTGCACCTGGACGCCCTCGGCGTCGAACTGACCGAACTGTCCAAGGAACAGGCCGAGTACCTGGACCTTGACGTGGCTGGCCCGTACAAGCCGGAGCACTACCGCTACTAGGAACCGGCGCGTTCCCGTTCCAACCGGGGCCCCGGACCGAAGTCCGGAGCCCCGGTTGGAATCCGTTCGTAGCGGAAACCGCGGCGGAACTGCCAGGAAATTCGCCTATGCTGGCAGAAGGACACAGTGAGCCGTGACCGGGGGCATGATCAACGCTGTCCGGACGGAAACGGGGCCAGCCGGAATGGTCCAGGAGATGCAGTGGGGGACACAGGACGTGGTCAGAACTGAAGTCAGCGGGGACCGCCGCCCCGAGTCCGGGCGGCGCAAGCGGCGTACAGGCAAGATCCTTGCCGTCGCCGCGATTTGCGCTGCCGTCGGCGCCGGCGGCATCGGGGTGGCCACCGCACCGCAGTGGGCCCATGCGGGCATGCCCTCGGAATCCTCATCGCCCATGCGGAACGTGCCGGGCCTCGCCGCTCCCGTAGTCAAACCCGTTGAGCTGGGCGTGACGCCCACCGATGGCGCCAAGGGCGTCAACCCTGCCGCGGCAGCCTCCGTGAAGGCCGTCAACGGCCTCGTGAAGGACGTCGTGCTGGAACCCGCCAGCGGCGGCGGGCGGGTACCGGGCGCGACCAGCCCCGACGGCTCCACCTGGACTGCCGGCGATCCACTGGATTTCGACACCCAATACAAATACTCCTTTACGGTTGTCGACGAAGCGGGCCGGGAGACGAAGAAAACGCAGAGCTTCAGCACCGTGGCCAAAGCCAACGAGGCCGATGCCGCTGTGTACCCCCTCAACGGCACGACCGTCGGTGCGGGACAGCCCATTGAGATCGTCTTCAGCGAGCCGGTCCTGAATAAGGAGGCGATGGAGAAAGCAGTCACCGTCACCGCTTCTTCGGGCCAGGCCGTCGCGTGGCGCTGGTATTCGGACCGGCGGGTCCGGATCCGTCCCGAGGCGTTCTGGGCCGCCAACACCCAGGTCACGGTTGACCTGAAGCTCTTCGGCGTGGATTTCGGCAACAAGATGATCGGCAACTCTGACGTCCTGGTGTCCTTCAAGGTGGGTCCGCAGCGGCTCGCCGTCGTGGATGACGTCACCAAGACGATGAAGGTGTACTTCGACGGACAGCTGGTCCGGACCGCTCCGGTGACGCTCGGGGACGCGGACTGGCTCTCACCCACCGGCTATGCCGTGATCATGGAGCAGGAACGGAACTCCAAGTTCAACGCCGGAAGCATCGGCCTGAAACCCGGAGACAAGGGCTACTATCCGCCGCTCACCGTGGAATACGCCAACCGGCTGACAAGCTCCGGCGTGTACGTGCACCAGGCTCTCGAGTCCGCCTGGCGTGCAGTTGGCCGGTCCAACGTCTCGCACGGGTGCGTCGGTCTGCTCCCCGCGGACGCCGCGTGGTTCTTCAACAATATGACGAGCGGTGACGTGGTCCAGACCCTCAACACCGGCGCACCGCCGGTGGAGCCGCTGGAAGGCTTCGGTGACTGGAACATACCGTGGGCGCAGTACGCGAAGCGCTGACCGCCGGTCCGCGGAGCAGCAACGTCCGGCCCAGTGAAAATAGCCGAGGAATCCCGGCGGGCCCCCGGGGTGGCACCTCGCCCGGCCTGAGGGTCTGGCGGTAGGCTCGGAACCAGAGATATTTCGTTGCCGGGCGCAGGCCGGGCGGCACGGAAGCCTACGGAAGCGAAGCTGCAGTGACTGACACAAGTCCCACCCCTCCGGAACGACAGGGTCCGCACCTGGATCCCGCCGATGACAGCGACGAGCCCGCTTTCGACTGGATGAAACCGGCCCCGCCGGGCACGGAGGAACCGGACAACGACGCCGGACGCGACGGGGCGAGCGCTGTGCC
>JAODMA010000374.1 GCA_025464545.1 Arthrobacter sp.
CGGGACGTTTTCTATGCGCAGCGCGGACTGGAACGGAGCCAGGTTTCGCTGTCCGGCTACTGGGCCAAGGGCCGCGTGGAGGACGACTTCCAGGCTGAAAAGAAACTGCCGATAGGCAAAATCTGACCGGAAAGATCGTCCCGGCCAAACCCGGCCCACCGGCCCTCGCAGCCGCTGCGCCAGGCCGCGCTAGTGGCGCCTGACGGGCCGGGCTAGCGGCGCCGGGCCCGGCGTCGTTCGTTGCTGGCCAAGCTCTTCGTCAACGGCCGGGCGAGGGTGTCGCCGAGCACGATGCCGGCCGCAACGCCCAGCACGATGGCGCCGGCGTTCAGCATCCCGCCCGCCCCCATCAGCACCTCGGATTCCTCGATCGTCAGCACATACATCGACCGGAATATAGTGAGTCCGGGCAGCAGGATCAGCGCCGCCGGCACAGCCACCACCAGCTGCGGAGCGCCCATCCGGAGGGCGACCACGCGCGCCAGCAGGCCGATCACGACGGCAGCCAGCGCCGGCGAGAACCGCGGCCCAATCCCGAGCGCTTCGCCTCCGATGAGGACGAGGTAGCCAATGACGCCGATGGCCGCCGTGGGCAGCAGCAACTGCCAGGTGGTCTGTTCCGTGATGCCGATCGCGACAACCGCGACGGCAATCATGATGCCCACCGCCCACCAGGGATACGCGGGCGGGAATGTTTTGGTGACGTTGATCGGCTCCATCCCCGTCATGTCGCAGACCACGAAGCCCACGGCAATGCCGGCCACGAGCGCACCGAAAGTCAGCATTGTGGACAAGAACCGTCCGGCCGCCGTGACCGGGAAGCCATTGATCGCATCCTGCACCGAGGAGACGAGCCGTCCGGTCGGCAGCAGCAGCAGGATTCCGCCGACCACCACGATCTCGGGGGCAATCTGGATCCCCAATGGGCTGCCGAACCGCCACAGGAGCAGGGCGACGAAGGTGACCAGGAAGGAACAGGAGGCGGTGATGAAGAAGTCCGGCGTGCGCCAGCGGCCCAGCCGCCGGGCGAGCAGGCTGACCAGAAGGTTGGAGAGGAAGGCGACGGCTGAGGCGCCCGGGCCGCCGCCGAGGACGCCGACGAAGACGGCAGAGAATACCGCGAACGCCACCGTGACCATCCAGCGGGGAAACGGCTTTGGACTGTGGGTGATCTCCTCGAGCCGGCGCACCGCTTCCTCGCGGCCCACGCCCCCGGTCACAATGTCCGTCACCAACTGGTGCACCTTAGCCAGTCCCGCATAGTTGTTGGTCCAGGACCGCACCACGCGCAACAGGGTGATGGGGGTCTGGTCCTTCGGGGCGTAGTTGATGGCCACCGACTGGTTGGTGATGTCCACCTCGATGTTCTTCAGGCCCAGGGCCGCGGTGATGGCGATGATGCTGGTTTCCACTTCGAGGGCTCCGGCGCCGTACCGGAACATGGACTCTGCCAGGTGCAGGGCGAAGTCGATGGTCTTGCGCGCCGAGGTGTCAACGCCGCCGACCTGGATCATCGGATTGGCGTAGGGGCTGCCAGCCAGCCGGTCCACGATGCTCATGGGCGCTGTCGGCGGGTTCTCGCCCTGCACCAGCCTGCGCAGCATGCGCTTTGCGGCGACGTTCTGGCGCACCTGCATGGGTGACATCGGCTCAGTCCGGGGCAGTCCGTCTGTGTGCGGCCTGCGTCGGCCGTCGGATTCTTTAGTCATTTCCGGCCTCTAAAGTCTTTGGTTGCAGCCTGCTCAGTAAAACTGCTGGCCCGTACGGCGGGTATAAATCTGGCGGGCCAGCCGCTCCCCGGCGGCCATCCAGGCCTTGTACTTCAGCGGGCTCAGCACCTGGTCGTAGCATCCGACGAAGTCCGTGACGGTCTTGCTGAAACTGGTTTTGAACAGCCCCAGCCCGTGGAACGGGTTGGAAGTGTCCTTGAGCTGGTCACTTGGGGGCGTGCCGCAGAAATCGTATTCGGTGCAGCCCAGCTCCTTTAGCTGGTTGATGGCGGTCCACTGGACGAGGTGGGAATCGCCGTACTGGCCGCGCTTCTGCAGCGAACCGCCATCCTTGTAGGTCGCTTTGCGGCCGTAGTTGATGACGAAGGCGCCCACGGATGGAACGCCGTCCTCATAGACGAACAGCAGACGGCCCTGGCCCCGGTTGAGGAAGTTGGTCCAAAACTGGCGGTAATACTCGTATTCGCGGACCCGGACCTGCGATTTGGCTTCCACCGTCGTGGTCATGAGGGCATACATGGCCCGGAAGTTCTCCTCGGTGGGCTCCACGTTGTGAACCTCCACGCCTTCGCGGATGGCCCGGCGCACCGCATTGCGCCCGCGGGAATGGAGGTCGCGCAGGAGCTGGTTCTCCTCCGGGGAGATATCCAGCAGGGCCGTCGAATCGTTGGGCTGCAGGTTGTGGGTCTTGACGAGCCCGGCCCCTTCAATGATTGTCTTCGCTTCGTCGGACAGCACGATGTCCGGCTCGATTTTGATCGCGAAAACGCCCAGCCTGGCGCGCTTGGCGAAGTCGGCGTTGGCGGCAGCGATGCCGGGGATGTCGTGGACGGAGGCGACGTCCGGGCCCTTGATCAAGTACCAGAGCTTGCCCAGGAGGGGGAAGGACTTTTCCAGCACGAGGTTGTAGCTGGTGTAGTCAGACGTCTCGTAGACCAGATGCAGGGGCTTCCAGCCGAAGTGCTGTTTGACCTCCGCAAAAGCCTCCGACTGGAGGAGATTGCCGCCATTGGGGTTCGCGGTGACGTGCGCATCCCAGCTGGCGATCTCTTCGGGGGAGGCAAAGCGGGCGGTGAATTCACGCAAGGGTGCGGTATCCAATCATTGCGGTACGAGCTTCGGCGGCATGCGGACATGCAGGCTCAAGTCTATCTGCCCGGCCCTGTGCTCCCGCCCGGAACGCGGCCTGAACGGACGCTGAACACGGGGGTTACGCTGGAATCATGCCGGCACACGACCAACAGCCTGCGTCACCTTCGGGGGCGCCCTTGCGGAGCCGGAAACGGGGCGGGACGGTTTCCCAGCTGCTCGGGCTGCTGGTGTTCCTGGCGGCCTCCGGCCTCGTGGCCGGCCTGGGCGGGCTGGCCACCGCCGCCAACGTCGACGGCTGGTACGCCACCGCTGACAAGGCGCCGTGGTCGCCGCCGAACTGGGTGTTCGGACCGGTGTGGACGGTGCTCTACACCGCGATGGCAGTGGCGGCCTGGCTGGTGTGGCGCCGCCGGTCCGAAGGTTCCCGGGCCGCACTTCTGGCCTACGGAGTGCAGCTCGCGCTGAACCTGCTCTGGACGCCGGTTTTCTTCGGGCTCTACCCGGCGCTGGGTACGCCGGCGCTCTGGGTCGCTTTCGCCATCATCGCCGCCCTGGCCGCGGCGGTGACCGTAACCGTGCTGTACTTCGGTCCGATCAGCCGCACGGCAGGACTGCTGCTGCTGCCGTACCTGTCATGGATCGTGTTCGCCGCGTCGCTGAACCTGTGGGCA
>JAODMA010000416.1 GCA_025464545.1 Arthrobacter sp.
CGCCGGGAGGTGCTCCGGCTCCGTGCCGCCAAGGGCATGGTCTGGGACCCTGCGGACCGGGACACCTACTCCACCGGTTCGTTCTTCACGAATCCCATCGTGCCTGCCGACGCGGCCGCCGCCCTCCCCGGCGACGCTCCGCGCTACCCGGGCGGGTTGGACGGATTGACCAAGCTCTCGGCGGCCTGGCTGATCGATCAGGCAGGCTACTCCAAGGGCTTCGGCCTCGAGCAGGACAGCCTCTCCGGTGGCCGCGCGTCGCTGTCCACCAAGCACACGCTGGCCATCACCAACCGCGGTGGTGCACGGACCGAGGACATGCTGGCGATCGCCCGCGAGGTCAGGCGCGGCGTCGCGGAACGCTTTGGCATTGAACTGCACCCGGAACCGCTGCTGATCGGCGTCGAGCTCTAGATCCGGCATGTCAGTACGCCGCGGTGGCCAGGGGCGGGGCTCAGCTCCGGCGGCCGCCCGCGGACACCTTGCTGAATAGCATGAAGGTGAAACCGGACGCCGCCGCGCCGAGCAGGAAGACCTGGCAGAAAGCCACCGACTGGGCGCTGGGGCCGCTGCGGAGCACCAGGCCGACGCAGGCAAACGCGACGGCACCGGCGAGCAGGGCCAGGGAACCCAGCAGGAGGCTTTGGACCGTGGCGGGAAGTTCCGCCCGGGACTCAAGCCGCAGCCTGGAGTCCCCGGGCGACGCCGCGTCCCCGGCGTGCGTGCGCGGCTGCAGTGCCGCCGCGGTGACGAGGGCGCTCACGGCGACCGCCATACACACGGCTGATGTCAGCTGCATGGCGCTCATCGTGGGGGAGAGGCGCGTGCCGCTGGCAATCGCGACGGTCAGTCCGGCAGCCATTCCGGCCGCGCTGGACGCCCAGCCCAGCAGGGCCAGCCTCCGGCACAGGGGACGCAACTGCGGCCACATCTCGCTCATGGTCATCCATCAAGGGTAGGTAGTCCTGCTGGAAGGTGGCTGGGAACGGCCCGGGGCGGAGGCCGCTGGCCCTACGATAATTCCATGACAGCAGTGGTGCGCGCCCGGCTCAGCCGCGAAACCATGGGCCGGCTCCGGCTGGCCTCCCAGGGACTCACCGGGCCGGGCCACGGAAAGGTGGCCGGGGCAGTCCGGTGGATGACGGCAATGCAGGCCCAGGACCTGCAGGCCGCGCTTTGGGCCGTGGGGCAGCGGGTCCCTGGTTCCCGGTTGGGCGACGTCCGGAGCGCGCTGGACAGGGGCGAGATCGTCCGTTCCTGGCCGATGCGGGGCACCCTGCACCTGCTGGCGCCCGAGGACTTGAAATGGATCCTGGGCATTACCGCGGACCGCCTGATCCGGGGCATGGCGGGGCGCCACCGGGAGCTCGGAATTTCCGCGGCGGACGTCGACGCTGCTGCCGAGGCCGGGCTGCAGCTGGTTTCCGGCGACGGTGCCGCCAGCCGGGCGGAGCTGTTCCAGGCCTTCGAAGGAGTTGGCCAGTCCACGGCCGGTCAGCGGGGCATCCACCTGCTGGGGATCCTGTGCCAGCGCGGATGGCTGGTGCAGGGCCCGCTGGCCGGCAACCAGCAACTGGTAGTTGCTTTTGCCGACTGGATCAAAGTGTCGCGGAGCCTGGACCGCGCAGAGGGCATTGCCGAGTGGCTGCTGCGGTACCTGCGCAGCCACGGCCCCGCCACGGAGCGCGACTTTTCCTGGTGGGCCGGGATCCCGCTCACGGAGGTCCGGACGGCAATGGCCGGGGTCAAAGGCCAACTGGTGGAGTTGGAGTTCGAGGGCACCAGCTACTGGCTCGCTCCGGAGACCGCGGCCCTGCTCGACGACGGCGTCCCCGGTGCAAGCTCCGTGCTCGCGCTTCCGGGCTTCGATGAGTTCGTGTTGGGCTACACCGACCGGTCTCTGGTGGTGCCGCCGGAGCACGCAAACAAGATCGTGCCGGGTGGCAACGGCGTGTTCAGGAAGACTATTGTTGCCGGCGGGCAGGTGGTCGGGACCTGGACCGGCCCGGTAACCGGGAGGGGCACCGCCGTCGTTCCCCAGCCGTTCGACACCGATAACGGACTGCGGCCTGCCGCCCAAAGATCCTTTGAGCTGCAGGCCGCGAAATACCGCAGGTTCCTCGGGGTATGACGCCCTAAAGGTTCCCGGTGGCGATGTTAAGCATGCGGCGCAGCGGTTCGGCGGCACCCCACAGCAGCTGGTCGCCGACGGTGAACGCACTGATGTACTGCGGACCCATCTCGAGCTTGCGGATCCTGCCCACCGGGATGTCGAGAGTGCCGGAGGCCGCCACGGGGGTCAGGTCCGCCATCGATGCCTCCTTGGTGTTGGGTACCACCTTGGCCCACTCGTTGTCCCCGTCCAGGAGCTTCTCGATCTCGGCGACGGAGAGGTCCTCCCGGAGCTTGAGCGTCAGCGCCTGGGAGTGGGAGCGCATGGCACCGATCCGGATGCACAGCCCGTCCATGATGATCCGGTCTTCGCCGGAGGTGCCCAGGATCTTGTTGGTCTCGACCCCGGCCTTCCATTCTTCCTTCGACTGGC
>JAODMA010000430.1 GCA_025464545.1 Arthrobacter sp.
TGTGCAAGTCCGCCAACCTGACGGCCGCCACGGACCCCGCCGGCGGCGGCGCGGCCGGCAGCGTCTACCTGCAGCTGATCCTGACGAACTCCGGTGCCGGACCCTGCCTGCTCAAGGGCTACGCCGGGGTTTCCCTGACCGCCGACGCCAACGGCGATCCGATCGGGGCCGCCGCAACCCGTGACGACGCCACCCCCGTCGCCGACGTTTCACTGGCGCCGGGCAAGGCGGGCACTGCGACGCTGCGCTACACGCAGGCCTCCAACCACCCGGACTGCACCCGGACCGCGGCGGCCGGCTTCCGGATCTACCCGCCGGAAGATACCGCCTCCCTGTTCATCGCCGATCCCCGGGACGGCTGCAGCAACACCGGCATCGACCTGCTGACCATCAGCGCTTTTCAGGCCAAATAGCCGCCACAGCCCGGTCAGACCGGGACCAGTGATCGAGGCGGCGGCCGCCCCGCACAAGCGTGGCGCCCCGGAACTGCCCGCGATGCTGCCGGCCGGATACTGTCAGTGCCTTAGGGCATGATGGAGGAATGAAGGGGCAGCAGCTCGCCGGCGGCACACTTGCGGCCGACGCCATGGACCGGTTCAGCCGGCCGACCCGGGATTGGTTCCTGGGCGCTTTTTCCGCGCCCACCCCGGCCCAGAACGGCGCGTGGAACGCAATCTCCTCCGGTTCGCACGCCCTCGTGGTGGCACCCACGGGTTCCGGCAAAACGCTCGCGGCCTTCCTCTGGGCGCTGGACCGGCTGCTCGTCTCGGCTCCCGCAGTGCCCGAGGAACTGCCCGGACTGGACGCCGCGAAGGGCACAAGGCGCAAGGCGCCGAAGCGCAACACCCGCGTGCTGTACATTTCACCGCTGAAGGCGCTGGGCGTCGACGTCGAACGTAACCTGCGCGCCCCGCTCATCGGCATCACCCAGACGGCCAAACGTCTAGGACTGCCCGCGCCGCTGATCACCGTGGGTGTCCGTTCCGGGGACACCCCGGCATCCGACCGCCGCGCACTGCTCAGCCACCCGCCGGACATTCTCATCACCACGCCCGAGTCGCTTTTCCTGATGCTCACCTCCAAGGCCCGGGAGACACTCAGCGAGGTGGACACCATCATCGTGGACGAGGTGCACGCGGTTGCGGGCACTAAACGCGGGGCCCATCTGGCGGTATCCCTGGAGCGCCTCGACGCGCTGCTGCCTAAGCCTGCCCAGCGGATCGGGCTCTCGGCCACGGTGGAGCCGAAGGAGCTCGTGGCACAGTTCCTGGCCGGTTCCGCCCCTGTGGACATCGTGGCCCCGCCCTCGAAGAAGAACTGGGACCTCACAGTTTCCGTCCCGGTGGAGGACATGTCCGACCTGCAGGGTGCGGCGGGGGCCTTCGATTCGGGTCCGGCGTCCGGGCTACAGCCCCAGGCGTCGATCTGGCCGCATGTGGAGGAGAAGATCGTGGACCTGGTGCTGGCCAACCAGTCCACCATCGTGTTCGCGAACTCCCGCCGGCTCGCCGAACGGCTGACCGCCCGGCTCAACGAGATCTACGCCGAGCGGCAGCTGTTGGCGGCCGGCGGCGGCTGGGACGAGGTTGGCGCCGCGGCTCAGGACCGCGAGGGGCGCGGGCCGGAGGAGCCGCCCGCCGGTGCCGCTTCGGTGCCGGCTCGACAGCCCCCGTCGACTGCGACGCCGGCCCACATGATGGCCCAGGCCGGCAGCACGGCCGGCACCGATCCGGTACTGGCCCGCGCCCACCACGGCTCCGTCTCCAAAGACCAGCGGGCCCTGATCGAGGATGACTTGAAGTCCGGGCGGCTGCGCTGCGTGGTCGCGACGTCCTCCCTGGAACTCGGCATCGACATGGGCGCCGTGGACCTCGTGGTCCAGGTCGAGTCCCCGCCCTCGGTTGCCAGCGGGCTGCAACGGGTGGGCCGTGCCGGCCACCAGGTCGGCGAAATCTCCCAGGGCGTGCTTTTCCCCAAGCACCGGGCGGACCTTGTGCACACAGCGATCACTGTCGAACGGATGCTAGGCGGCAAGATCGAGCGGCTCAGTGTCCCGGCCAATCCGCTGGACATCCTGGCCCAGCAGACCGTCGCGGCCACCGCGCTCGGGTCCATCGATGTGGAGGAATGGTTTTCCACCGTCCGCCGCTCCGCGCCGTTCGCCTCCCTGCCCCGCTCCGCCTTTGAAGCCACCCTGGACCTGTTGGCCGGGCGCTACCCGTCCGATGAATTCGCGGAGCTGCGGCCCCGGATTGTCTGGGACCGCAACGCCGGGACCATCGAGGGACGGCCCGGTGCCCAGCGGCTGGCCGTAACCTCCGGCGGCACCATTCCGGACCGTGGCCTGTTCGGGGTCTATATCATCGGCACGGAATCGGAAGGCTCCGGCGGGGCCGGCTCCTCCGGCGGGGCCAGCGCTGACGGGCGGGCTGCGAGCCCGGCCGCAGCCGCGGCCAAAGGCGGCCGCCGGGTGGGCGAACTGGACGAGGAGATGGTCTACGAATCACGGGTCGGAGACGTGTTCGCCCTCGGCGCGACCAGCTGGAAGATCGAAGACATCACGCACGACCGGGTCCTGGTGTCCCCCGCCTTTGGCCAGCCCGGAAAACTCCCCTTCTGGAAGGGCGACTCCCTCGGCCGGCCGGTGGACCTGGGCCGGGCGCTCGGCGCGTTTGTGCGCGAACTGTCCGCGTCCGACGTCGGGCCGGCCACGGAGCGGTGTAGGGCCAGCGGGCTGGACGACTTCGCCGCCAACAACCTGATCCAGTACCTGGCCGAACAGAGACTCGCTACCGAGGTGGTACCCAGTGATACGACTCTGGTGGTGGAGCGCTTCCACGACGAACTCGGCGACTGGCGCGTCGTGCTGCACAGCCCCTTCGGCATGCCGGTGCACGCACCTTGGGCGCTGGCCGTCGGGCAGCGCCTGCATCAGCGCTACGGGATGGACGGCTCCGCCATGGCCGCCGACGACGGCATTGTGCTGCGGGTGCCCATGATGGAAGACGAACCGCCCGGAGCCGAACTGTTCCTCTTCGACCCGGAGGAACTCGAGCAGATCGTCACCGCGGAAGTCGGCGGGAGCGCCCTCTTCGCCTCACGTTTCCGCGAGTGCGCCGCCCGCGCGCTGCTGTTGCCACGGCAGAATCCCGGCAAACGGCAGCCTCTTTGGCAGCAGCGGCAGCGTTCCGCACAGCTCCTGGACGTCGCACGGAAATACCCGACCTTCCCGATCGTGCTGGAAACGGTCCGCGAATGCCTGCAGGACGTCTACGACCTCCCCGCCCTGAAGGAGATCGCGGCGTCGGTTGAGCGGCGCGAACTGCGAATCGTGCAGACCACCACGCAGCAGCCTTCGCCGTTCGCCAAATCCCTGCTGTTTGGCTACGTGGCCCAGTTCCTCTACGAGGGGGATTCCCCGCTCGCCGAGCGCCGGGCGGCCGCGCTGGCGCTCGACTCCACCCTGCTCAACGAGCTGCTGGGCCGGGTGGAGCTGCGCGAACTGCTCGACGCCAAGGTCATCGACGCCACCGAACGGGAGCTGCAGCGCCTCGCCCCGGACCGGAAGGTGCGCGGCCTGGAAGGGGTGGCGGACCTGCTCCGGCTGCTGGGTCCGCTCACCCCGGAGGAAGTCGCCGCCCGCCTGGAACCGCCGGCCGGGCCGGTCCCCGCAGCTGGGCCTGCCCCGCTGCCCGCGGCGGAGCCTGCCGCAGGCGCGGTTGGGCCGGTCCCGGAGCCCGGACCCGCCGAACCCACCGCGGAAGCTCTGGGGATCCTGGCCGTCACCGCCGCAGCGCACCTCGCCGCGCTCCAGCGCGCCAACCGCGCGATCAAGGTCAACGTGGGCGGTGTGGAACGCTTCGCCGCAGTGGAAGACGCTGCCCGGCTGCGCGACGCCCTCGGCGTCCCCCTGCCCATGGGTGTCCCGCTGGCCTTCATCGAACCCGTCGCGGATCCGCTGGGTGACCTCGTCTCGCGGTACGCCCGGACGCACGGCCCCTTCACCGCCGCCGAGGCGGCCGCCCGGCTGGGACTGGGTGTCGCCGTCGTGGGCACCGCGCTGAAAAGGCTCGCCGCGGACGGCCGTGTGGTGGAAGGCGAGTTCCGTCCCCATGCCTCGTCCCCGGAACCGCCCGCGGCAGAGATCGAGACCCGCGCTTCGGCCCACCCGGATGCTGGTTCCGGGACCCAGCAGTCCCCCGCCGCACCCTCGTTGGCCGGCGTCAGTGAATGGTGCGACGCCGAGGTCCTGCGCAGGCTCCGCCGCCGTTCCCTCGCTGCGCTCCGGGCCGAGGTCGAGCCCGTGGACGCCGCCGCCTATGGCCGCTTCCTGCCCGCCTGGCAAAACGTTCGCACTCCCGGCCGGCGCGGCCAGTCTGCGCTGCGCGGACTGGACGGCATCATCACCGCCGTCGACCAGCTTTCCGGGGTTCCCATCCCGGCTTCGGCCTGGGAACCCCTGATCCTGGCGGGCCGGGTGTCCGACTACCAGCCCGCCATGCTCGACGAACTCATGGCTGCCGGGGAAGTTCTCTGGTCCGGCGCCGGCGCACTGCCGGGCAATGACGGCTGGGTGAGCCTGCATCTTGCCGATTCAGCCGAACTGACCCTGAACCCCGCCGTCGAGTTCGAGCCCGGTGATGCGCAGCTGCGGTTGCTGGACCATCTGCGGAACAACGGCGGCGGGTACTTCTTCCGGCAACTGACCGAGATCGCCGGCGGCATGGACTCGGTACTAAGCGACCAGGACGTTGTCTCAGCACTCTGGGACCTTGCCTGGGCCGGCCGGGTCACCGGCGACACCTTTGCCCCGGTCCGTGCCCTGATTGCCGGCGGCCACACCGCCCACCGGCAGGTGGCCCGGGCTCCGAGGGCCCGCGCACCCCGGTTGAGCAGGCTCGGACGCGCCCACGGCGCCGGGCTGATGGGGTCGCCCGGGTTGACCGGCGGCCGCTACGGATCCGTCACCGGCTCTGCGCCTGCTCCCCCGCTGGCCGCGGGCCGCTGGTCCGCGCTGCCGGCCCCGGAACTGGACCCCACCATCCATGCCCGGGCGACGGCTGAACTCCTGCTGGACCGGTACGGGGTGGTCACCCGCGGCTCCGTCATGGCGGAGAACATTTTGGGCGGCTTCGGGCTGATGTACAAGGTGCTGGCCCGGCTGGAAGAGGCCGGACGGTGCCGAAGGGGCTACTTCATCGAGCACCTTGGCGCGGCCCAGTTCGCCGTCCCGGCCACAGTGGACCGGCTCCGGTCCTACGCCGAGGACAACCAGCTGCACAAGCCCGAACCGGCTGCCTTGGCGCTCGCCGCAACGGACCCTGCCAATCCATACGGCGCCGCCCTGCCCTGGCCGGCCCTCAATGTCGAAGCCGGGACGGGCCACCGCCCGGGCCGGAAGGCGGGCGCGCTCGTGGTCCTGGTCGACGGCGCCCTGGTTCTCTACGTGGAACGCGGCGGCAAGACCCTGCTGGCCTTCAGCGACGATACGGACATCCTGGCTGCGGCCGGCGCCGCACTGGTCGGGGTGGTGACCCGCGGGGCGGTCGACAAGCTGATCATGGAAAAGGTCAACGGCCACGGCATTCTGGACACGCCGATTGCCGCCGCCCTCGCCCAGGCCGGCGCCTACTCCACCCCGAAGGGACTGAGAATCCGTGCCTGAGGGCGATTCCGTTTTCCGTGCCGCCGCGCAGCTCCACGCCGCCCTGGCCGGACAGCAGCTGATCTCTTCCGACTTCCGCGTGCCCCGCTTCGCCACGCTCCGGCTCGGCGGCTGGACCGTGACCGAGGTGGTGCCCCGCGGCAAGCACCTGCTGATGCGGCTGCGAGGGCCTGCCGCAGCCGGACCGGATATCGCGGCGCGGCCGGCAGACCAGCCCGGACAACCGACCGAACGAGCCACCCCGGCAGACCGGAACCGGTTGACCATCCACTCGCACCTCAAGATGGAGGGAACCTGGCAGGTCTACCCGCCGGGAGGGCGCTGGCGGAAGCCCGGGTTCACCGCCCGGTGTGTCCTGCGCACCGCCACGGCAGAAGCCGTCGGCTTCTCGCTCGGCGTCCTGGAAGTGGTCCGGACGTCCGAAGAGGACTCGATTGTGGGCCATCTCGGGCCCGACCTCCTGGGCCCCGACTGGGATCCGGCGGAGGCCGAGCGGCGGATCCGCGCCGCCCCCGGCACACCGGTCGGCGTCGCGTTGCTCGACCAGCGGAACCTGGCCGGAATCGGGAACATCTATCGCTGCGAGGCCTGCTTCCTCTCCGGCGTCCACCCGGCATCTCCCGTCTCCGCCGTCACCGAGAAACTGACCGGCATGATTACCGATGCAAAGGTCCTGCTGGAGGCCAACCTGGGTGCAGGCCGCCGGACCACGGTCCTTAATCCGCGCGGTGTTGCGGTCGGCCGGACCTCAGGGCTGCCCGGCTATTGGGTCTACCGCCGGGAGCACCAGCCGTGCCTCAAATGCGGCACTCCAATCCGACGCGGAGTGCTGGGGCCGGCCGGGGGCACTGAGGAACGGGACATCTACTTCTGTCCCAAGTGCCAGCCCGAGCAGGTGAGCGGCCCGGCCCTGTGACGCCGAACCGGCTGAGCCGCCGGGCCGGCCTGGCAGGCAAGGCAACGCCGGGGTAGGGACGGGGCACGGACGCGTCCAGGCAGCGGTGCTGCCCCGCCCGGCCACCCGTGCCCTGGTCAGGGGGCGACCGCAACACCTGCCGCCACGCCCGGCGAGGGTACTTTCAGCTCCGGTACGGTGAAACGCGGCAGCAGGAGCTGCACGAGCGGTCCGATCGCCAGGGCATAGAGCACGGTCCCGACGCCGACGGAGCCGCCCAGCAGCCAGCCGGCGCCCAGCACCACGATCTCGATTCCGGTCCGGGAGGTCCGTACCGACCAGCCTGTGCGCCGTGCCAGTCCCGTCATCAGCCCGTCCCGCGCCCCCGGCCCGAGGCGGGCACCGATGTAGCAGGCGGAGGCGATGCCGTTGAGCAGAATAGCCCCGGCGAGCATTCCGGCCTGGCCCCCGAGGTGCGAGAACGCCGGGATAAGGGCCAGGCCGATGTCCGCAAAGACCCCCACCAGCACGGCGTTGCACAGCGTACCGATGCCCGGCCATTGCCGGAGCGGGATCCAGAGGAGCAGCACGAGGAAGCTCACAATCACCACGACGGTGCCAATGCTAAGTCCGGTCTTGACCGCGATGCCCTGGTGGAAGACGTCCCAGGGATCCAGTCCGAGACCCGCCCGGATGAACATTGCGAGCGAGACGCCGTACATGGCCAGGCCGATGAGGAGCTGCAGGAGCCGTCGTGTCATCATTCCACCATCCTCTCTGGTGACTGGCCTTGCAATCCATAGCCAGTTTGAAATACTGGCCTTATGTCCGGTTCCCTGACTCCCGCCTCGCTGGCCCGCCTCCTCGGGCAGTGGAATCTTGGGGCGTCCCCTGCGTACCGTGAGCTGGCCGACGTCGTCCGCTTGCTGGTGCTCGACGGCCGCGTCCCGCTCGAGGTCGCCCTGCCCAGCGAGCGGTCGCTCGCCGGAACACTCGGCGTGAGCCGGACCACCGTGACTGCTGCCTACGCGCTGCTGCGTGAGCAGGGATTCCTCAGCAGCGGCCAAGGCAGCCGGGGCCGGACCTGCATCCCGCGCCGGGGCCCCCGAAGAACGCGGCCGGACAACAGCTCGGACGTCAGCGCAGCACCCGGGCTGGCCGTTCCGGATGGGATCCTGGATCTTGCCTATGCCTCCCTGCCGGCCTGTGGGGAGGTGGTGCACCGTGCGTTTGCCGCCGCGCTGACTGAACTGCCGGCACTTCTGCCCGGGTTCGGTTACGACGCGCTCGGTGTCGCCGCGCTGCGGGAAGCCATCGCCGCCCGGTATTCGGCGGCCGGCGTTCCCACCGCTGCGCAACAGATCCTGGTTACCTCCGGTGCCCAGCATGCGCTGAATATTGTCCTGCGCACCCTCGGCGGCCGTTCCGCAAAGGTTCTGGTGGAACACCCCAGCTACCCCAACGCCTTGGACGCGATCCGTGCGGCCGGCTGCCGGGCGGTGCCGGTGCCGATGCCGCCGCCAGGTCCGAACGGCAAGGCCGGCTGGGACCTCGACGCCCTGGAGACCGCGTTGAGGCAGCACCGGCCGGTGATGGCGTACGTGGTCCCCGACTTCCACAACGCCACCGGGCGGCTGATGCCAGATCCCCAGCGCCGCCGGCTCGTCCGGGCAGCGGCCGCCTCGGGCACCGTGCTCGTTGTGGATGAGACGCTGCGGGAACTCAACCTCGACGGCACCTTCTCCACCCCGGTGGCCGGGTACAGCTCCGCGGTGGTCTCTATCGGCTCGCTCAGCAAGTCGCACTGGGCGGGGCTGCGGACCGGGTGGATTCGGGCGGACGAGCCGCTCATCCAGCGGTTCGCGGCGGCCCGCACCACCATGGACCTGGGCGGGCCCGTCGTGGAGCAGCTCGCGGCGGCCCA
>JAODMA010000447.1 GCA_025464545.1 Arthrobacter sp.
TAGAGACGGTTCCGGCCCAGGGTGCGCTCGGAGGCAGGGTCGTGGGTGGTGGCTTCCTGCAGGAACTGGTCGAACTGAGAATCTGCCATGGCTGGCTCTTTTCCTCGCGGTGCATTTGATGCCGCCGTGTGGCTACAGCAGCTAACGTATCGGCGTCGTGCACGCGGCGCTGATACGGGGTTCCGGGCCGCTGAAGCACTGCAGGTCCGGAGACGAAAGCATGACAGAGGATTACTCCTCTACGTTGTAGACTGTAGGCGTAGACTACGTTTTTAGCAACCTGCTTACTTTCCTTGAAGGGGCGGCTTGTCCGCCCCGACCAGAACGGAAACCCATGACCCCCGCAGACAATCCGGCGCCAGCCGCAGCGCCTGATACGAAGAAGCGGCTCAGCCGGGAGCTTGTTTTGTCCGCGGCTCTGGCGCTGGTTGACTCCGAAGGCCTCGATGCGCTGACCATGCGCCGGCTCGGGCAGGAACTCGGCAGGGATCCCATGAGTCTCTACCGCTACGCCGCAAACCGCGCAGCACTGCTGGACGGCGTCTCCGAGCTCGTGTTGAACGAACTTGCCATTTTCCCCGATGACCCGGATTGGCAGGCCCAGCTCCGGCGCATCGCCCACGATCTGCGTCACCTGGCACTTCGGCATCCCAACGTCGTGCCGCTACTCGTGACCCGCCCCCTGTCGACACCATTGGGCCTTCGCCCCCTTGGGACGCTGCGGCCATTGGAACAAATCCTGTCCCTGCTGATCGACGCCGGATTCAGCCCGGCCGATGCTCTCCATGTCTACCGCGCCTACTACGGGTACCTCTACGGCCACATCCTCAATGAGCTGCAGGAGTTCATCGTGGACCCGGATGAAAACGAGGCACTTCTTCGACTTGGCCTGCACCGCTTGCCGCCGAAGGACTTCCCGCGCCTCCGGTCCCTCGCCCCGGTCCTTGTCGACTACGACGGAAAGGCCGAACTGGACGAAGGCATCACCATCCTGCTCACTGGCCTGGCCGCCCGCCTCTCGCGCCCAGAAGCCCCGACCGAGAGCTGACCGGAGGGTTCCGCCGCAGCGCTAAGTCCCGTGCCACCTGCGCAACGCCGCCAGCAGCACGACGACGGCGACCACCTGCAACGCGACCACCGACCCGATGAGCAGTGGCCGGGCGTCATAGAGCGCGCCGTAAAGGGCACCGCCCGCCAACGCCCCGGCACCCTCGAAAGCCGCAAATACTCCATATGCCGTCCCTTGCCGGATTTCCGGCACCAGGTCGGCAATGAGGGCCTTGACCGTCGAATCCTGGAGGCCCGTGGCGGCTCCCCAGACCAGCACCCCGGCCAGGACAAGGCCGGCTGCAGGCGACAGTGCCAGTACCGGCACGGCTGCGATCAGGAGGGGCAGCGCAAGGAGTACCGCTCCTCCTGCACGGTCGTACCCGACGCCGCTGACCAGGGCGCCAAGCGCCGCGGCGCCCATCGCCCCGGCGTACAGCAGCGGGATCACGGCAACCGGAACCGCCGCCGTTGTCGTCAAGTGGAACGAAATGACGCCGAAAGCCACCAGGCCCGCACTCCAGAAGAAGGCGGCGACGCCGAACAGCAGGAAGGCTCCCGTGAACACCGACGACGGCCGGGCCGCCGCCGGTGGGGATGCCGGCGTCGGTCCCTTTGTTTGTGCATCTGCATCCGGATCCGAGACCCGGCGGCGCAGTCGGACCAGCACGAACAGCGCTGCCAAGGCCGGAAATGCCAGCACTGCGAAGGCGGCGGTGATGAGACCGGTGAGGGCAAGGACCGCCGAGACCAGGAGCGGACCGAGTAGGGCCCCGGCGAGGTCGAGGGACTTGTGGACGGCGAAGCCGCGCCCCCGCCCGACGGGCTGGGCCGCAGCGGCCAGCAGCACTGTCTTGGCCGGGCTGCGGACAGCCTTGCCCACCCGGTCTCCGAGAATGAGCGTACAGGCCAGGACCAGACCGGGCGCTCCTACGAGCGGAGCCAGCGCCAGCATTGGGACACAGACCGCCGTAAGCGCATATCCGGCCATCGTGAAGGTCCAGTATCTGCGGGTGCGGTCCGCCCACGGACCGAAGACGAGCCGCAGACCCTGGGCGGCGGCCTCGGCCCCTCCGGTTACGAGGCCCACGAGCAATGCCGATGCGCCAAGCTGGGCCAGCAACGGGCCGGCCAGCGGGCGGGCGCCGTCAGAAACCACGTCTGCCGCCAGGCTTACCAGGCCAAACCCCACCACCGGGCCCCAGGAGGCATTCCCCAGCGTCCCGCCTGCCCCGGCAGAACGCCGCCGGCTCCGGAAGAGCAACCTCCGGCCTGGCAGTTCCATCCCCCAAGGCTCCCCGACCGCTCCCCGAAAGACAAGGAAAGAACAGGTAGCTTTCTCTCTGTTGTGTGGCCGACTCTGTCGTGTAGCCTGAGCGCCATCGCGTCAGCCAGCGGTGCGCGAGGGGGATCGTTGCACCGGCAGTTCCGCCGCTACGGGCCGCCCACTGTACCCACCCCTCATGCCGCTTTCCGGCGAGTAGCTACAGGCCGCACCAGCCCTGGTCCGTCACTGGGACACCTTGGCTGGTCGGTGCCGGAGCGCGCCACCCAAGACCGGGAGGCGGACCGGTGAACCGAACGGGGACCCCTTATGAAGCGACGAATCACACCACCGGCCATCATCCTGATCGCTTTTCTTGCCCTTACCGGCTGCGGGGCAGGCACCAGCACCGGCGCCGCAACGGCAACGTCCGCCACAACGCCAGCGGCAGCGCCGACAGCCACACCCACCCCTGCGAAGAGCTACAGTAATGCGGACCTGACCGGTCTGCTTTCCACGCTGAAGGATGCTCAGGGCCAACCGCTGACGGTGATCCCGGCAGCACAAATCGACCAGGGCATCATTAAAGCCAAGGAAGTACTCAAGACCGCTGTATTCACCCCGGAAGCCTGCAAGGTCTTCGCCGACAGCAACGCCCAGGTCCCGGAGGGCAGCACCTACGCGGCCGGCACCACCGTCTCGGCAACCGACAAAACGACAACTGTGGTCACGGTCATCGCCCTCAAGGACGCCCAAACGATGACCGCTCAGCTGAACGCATCCCAAGCCGCTGCCAGGCAGTGCCAGACCTTCACCTTGGAAGCCGCCGGCCAGAAAATCACCACTGAGACCACGCCCGTTGATGCCTCGACTGATGGGGACGCTTCCTTTGCGGCCCTTACCAAGCAAAGCCTTGCCACGGGCCAGACACAAACAGCTCTGACAATTACCGGCATCAAAGGAAACCTCGCCGCGACTGCCGTAAAAGCAGGTCCCGCCGTCACCCAGCACGCCTCAGCTGAACTGACCCAGCTGATCAGCACCATCCTCGCCCACGGCTGAAGTCGTTCCGATAATCCAGGCATCCCCAAGGACGGGCACCGGCGCCCGTCCCTGGGGAGCCTGGACAATCAGGCTGCCTGCCAGCGGACCGGGAGCTCCTTGAGCCCGTAAATGATGGTGCTTTCCATCCGCTCGAGGTGCGTTCCGGCCGCGAGGGACAGTCCAGACAAGCGGGAAAGTACGGCTGTCAACGCTATTCTGGCTTCCAGCCTGGCAAGGGGCGCGCCGAGGCAGAAGTGAATGCCCTGGCCAAAGGCAAGATGCCGGATAGGCCCGCGGTGGATGTCGAACCGTTCGGGTCGCTGGAATTGCCGCTCGTCGCGGTTCGCCGAGCCGATCCAAGCCACCAGCGGGGCTCCGGCGGGAATAGGGAGGCCGCCCAGGGTGGTGTCCGTGGCCGTAACCCGGTACATGGACTGGACGGGCGATCGGTAGCGCAGCACTTCTTCAATGGCCTGCGGCAGCAGCGACGGCTCGGCGAGGAGCCGTTCGATTGTGCCCGGCGCTTCGGTGAAACAAAGCACTGCGTTGCCGATCAAGTTGGTGGTTGTTTCATTGCCCGCGACGAGCAGCAAGCTGCAGAAGCCCAGCAGTTCGGCCACACTCAATTTTTGCCCGTCAATCTCTGCTGCCAACAAGTTGCTGATCAAATCGCTTCCGGGCCGGCTTCTTCGCTGCTCGATCATGGCCAGGAAGTACTCAGTCATTTCCCGGTTAGTGGCGTGGTGGTCGACATTCTCCGTTCCGGTCCGCGTTTGGCTGACGATCACATCGGACCACTGTTTGAAGCGATTCCGGTCCTCGGCGGGTATGCCCATGAGCTCCGCGATCACGATCACCGGCAGCGGGTACGCCAACTCCTCGATCAGGTCAGCTGTTCCAGTGGAAGCGATCCCATCCAGCAGTTCCGCCGCGAGCGTTGAGATGCGCGGAGCCAGTGCATCCACTGACCGCGGCGTGAAGGCCTGGGTCACCAGGGAGCGCAGTTGCCGGTGCCGGGGCGGATCAGTGGAGATCAGGCTTGCTGCAAACAGCTGGCCTGTTTCGGAGGGGTCATCTCCGCCCATGCGGGAGGAAAACACGGCGTGCTCGGTGAGGACACGCTGTACGTCGTCATAACGGAAGACATGCCAACTCCCGGACTGCTCGTCGTGGAAGACCGGGGCGCTTTCCCGCATCCTCCGGTAGTGGGGGAAGGGGTCCAGTGGATGGTCATTGTCCGGTACGAAATCCATGGTTGGCCTCCTTACTCAACCCGGCCGGCGACCTTTCGGCCCCGGGCGAATCGTCGGGGCGGCGGGGCCGCAGGGTCCGTCAGACCATGAGCTTATCCAAGACCGCTCCGGCACGGCAGTAGGCGAGCAAAACAAGCCGTTTGCACGCCGCGGTAGAGTGGTGGCGGTGCAGACGGCTACCGGAAGGACTTCTGGTGCAGCAGGACAGAAGCGACGTAGGCCTTCGTGTCCTCGTACATGCCCCTGTTCATCACCGAATACTGGCCCTGGTAGTAACTCGCAATGGCGATCTCCTTGCTCGGGCTGGTGCTGATCAGGGCCGAGATGATGGCGACTCCGGCAGTGACGTTGTCCTGTGCCTTGCGCAGGTCGAGAGGCCGGCCGACGAGTTGGGAGGCCCATTCGCCGGAGGTCGGCATGACCTGCATCGTGCCGATCGCTCCCGCCGATGACGTGACATTCTGGCGGAAGCTGGACTCCTGCATGGCGAACGCCAATGCCAGGGATGGATCCACTTTCATGCGGCGGGCGGTAGCGGCCACCATGCTTTTCAGTTGGGCTACCGACGGCGTGGAAGACGGTGCCGCCGGCGCGGGCTTCGGGGCGGCTGTGGTTTTTCCAGCGATGGCGATCTTCTGCCCCGGGTAGATGATCGTCCGGAGATTCATGCCGTTCGCGGCCAGAACGGAGGCGAGGCTGACACCGTGGTTGGCTGCGATCCGGGAGAGCGTATCGCCGGACTTGACCACGTAGGACTTCGCGGCGGCCGGTTTGGCGGCTGGCTTAGGTGCTGGCTTGGGTGCTGGCTTAGGTGCCGGTTTGGCGGCTGGCTTGGCGGGCGCCGGTGGGGTCTTTGCTGTGAGGCGGATCTTCTGCCCCGGGTAGATGATGGTTCGCAGATTCATGCCGTTGTAAGCCAGGAGGCTGGACAGGCTGACCCGGTGCTTGGCGGCGATCCCGCTGAGCGTATCGCCGGGTTTGACGGTGTGCGTGGCTGCACCGGGCGTGGCCGCAGCCGGCTTGGCCGCTGGCTTGGCCGCCGGCTTGGGTGCAGCAGCCTTGGTGGCGGGGCGCAGTTTGATCTTCTGCCCCGGGTAAATGATGGTCCGCGCGCTCATGTTGTTGGCCGCGAAGATGGATGCGAGGCTCACCCCATGCCTGGCGGCGATCCCGCCGAGAGTGTCGCCTGGGCGGACCGTGTAGGTCCCTGAGGAGGAGACCTGCAGGGGTGCGTGCACTGCGGCAGGGGTGGCCGCGTTGGCGGTGCCGCCAAACATCGTGGACAGTACAACCGCCGACATGGCTCCGGCGGTGACAGCGGCGCTGAGGCGCCGGATCGGGTTGCTCATGGAACTTCCTCAAACTGGTGGCTCCGCGACTACTCCTCGCGGAACCAGAGCGGTGGAGAACACCGCCGGGCGAATTCGGCGCCGGCCCCGGGGGTCCTTCAACGACGCTGCTTGATTGGCAGCGGGCGGCCTATTAGTCCTTATCGGCCGAACCAGCCCGGATGTAATGAGGCGGAAGAACAACGATGGATGAAAACGACGGAACCCACGGCAATCATTGATTTCCGCGGGTTCTTGCCCCGGCCCGTCGCTGGAAAAGAACGGCACCCTGAAGATAGTAAGCAGGCTTGCTTATTAAGCAGTCTACGCGTACCGTCTACGTTGTAGAGAAGTTGTTTATCACAGGTTTCAGAAGCGGGACCCCTGGTGCACACGGCCGTACCGGCCCCTCACGCCTAACACAGGAGATCCCATGACTGCGCACAGCGCCCAGACCGCCCACACCGACGCCATCCGCAACACGAACGACATCAAGATCTCCACGAGGACCCTTGAGTTCGCCGTGTACGTCGCTGCCGTGCTCGCCACGATCATCACCTCCGCCGTCGTCGGGGACAACGCCAGCGAAAACGGCGTCGATGTCTTCAATGCCAACGACGCCATGCAGTGCATCACTTGGCTGACCGTCGGTCTCATGGTGGCCCGAGGCCTGGCCAAGGCAGGCAACCGGGTCCACACTCACGGATAACGTCCGAAAAGTGCTCCGGCTGTAACCGCAGGCGGAACACGTTCGGATCCTGGTGCTGCCGCCGGCATGGCGGCGGCACCGGGCTCCCAGCCCCACAACGCACTACTCCCGGAGTTGCACGCTGCACCACCGCGGCCCGGCAGCCCGGGCACGTTCCGCCGCATGTGCTCTGCTGCAGATGCCGTTTTCAGTTGAATGCACCCATCGGCAGGGCGGGGATGCCGGGTCCAGCCGCAGGAACGGCAGCGGCCCTTGTGGCACTAAACTACTAATCATGCTTACTATATTCGCAGGCGCCGGACGACTGCCCGCTTGAAGCGCCGGCAACAGAAGATGAAGCTTTTCCAATGAAGGAGAGTGCACTTGTGGCTAACACGAACCGCGTAGGCCGACAGGGAAGCAGCCTGCAAAAAGCCGCGCAGGCGGTCGGAGCAGTTTTCCTGCTCGTCGGCGTTCTGGGATTCATCCCGGGGGTTACCAGTAACTACGGGTCGCTCGGATTCGCCGGTCATGACTCCGGGGCCCTGCTACTGGGGATCTTCCAGGTGTCCGTCCTGCACAACATCGTCCATCTGCTCTTCGGCGTTGCCGGCCTCCTGATGGCGCGAACCCGCCAGCGCGCGAAAGGCTTTCTGCTTTACGGCGGCATCATTTACCTGATCCTCTGGATCTACGGGCTCCTGGTCGGGCACGACACCCCCGAGAACTTCGTTCCGGTCAACAACGCGGACAACTGGCTCCACCTGGTCCTGGGCATTGGCATGATCGCTCTGGCCCTGGTGCTCTCCCGCGACAGCGCCAGGGTAACGCCGGCCCGCCGCTGACCAGCGACGAAGCACACACGGCCGAAGCCGCCGACCTAGGAGAGAAATGAATATTCCTGAATCACGGGGACCCATCAGTGCCGGACTGTTTGCCCTCCTGGCCGGAGCGCCCGGCGCCGATCCCGCCGCCGTGACCGCCCTGCACGCACTCGTCGCGGGGCGGGTGTCCGCCGTCGAGGACGCTATCGACGACGACGTGCAGCTCGCGTTGTTCTGCCTCTATGAGCTGCACTACGGAGGCCTGGCCGGCGTCGATGACCGCTGGGAATGGCACCCCGGGCTGATCGCGATCCGCCAGCAGTTGGAAGAACCCTTCGAGCAGTGGCTGCGCTCCGAGACCAGCGAGGTGACGGCGTCAATGCGGCGTCCGGATTCGGGAACTCCCGACAGCGACGCCACCGCCGCGCTCCTGTTTGACCTGGCCGGCCGGGACAGCGGTCCCAGCGTGTCCCGCCACGTGGCTAAGAAGGCGACGGCCGAACAGCTCCGTGAATTCCTGATCCACAAATCGGTGTATCAGCTCAAGGAAGCCGACCCGCACACCTGGGCCATCCCGCGCCTTGCCGGCCGAGCCAAGGCCGCCCTCGTGGAGATCCAGGCGGACGAGTACGGCGGCGGCCGTCCGGACCGCATGCACAGCGCCCTGTTCGCCCGGACCATGAGGGGTCTGGGGCTCAAGGACAGCTACGGCGGCTACGTTGACGCCGTCCCCGCCATCTCGCTGGCTTCCGTGAACATGATGTCCCTGTTCGGGCTGAACAGGCGGCTCCGGGGAGCCATCGCGGGGCATCTGGCGATGTACGAGATGACGTCCTCACGGCCGAACCAGCTCTACGGGAACGGGTTCCGGCGTCTGGGTTTTGATGCGGATGTGACCGGGTATTTCGATGAGCACGTCGAGGCGGACGCCGTTCACGAACAGATTGCCGGTAGGGACCTCGCCGGCGGACTCGTGGAGGCGGAACCGGCCCTCCTGGACGACGTTCTCTTCGGCGCGGCCGCGGTCTCCTGCATTGACGCGCGCTTCGCCACCCACCTCATGGACGCCTGGGACAACGACCGGTCCTCCCTGCGGTCGCCCATCCCCGCCGCGGCATGATTGACCGAACCCCGGTTCTCCTCCCAGGACAGCGGGAGGAGTACATTCTGCCTCTGCGCTGGGCAGACGACTCAGCGCTGGCTGCACTCGTCGACTACCTGCGACGGTTGTGTTCGTGGATCACCGTGACCGTCGTCGACGGTTCCCCGGAGGAACTGTTCAACCGCCACGCAGCCCGGTTCCCGCCGGACGTGAATCATATCCGGCCCGTTCCGGGTGGAGAAGGCAACGGCAAGGTCAGGGCTGTAATGACGGCGGTGCGTCAAAGCACGGCGGAGAAACTCGTCATTGCCGACGACGACGTGCGGTACACCTACGAGGTACTCACCGCGGTCATCGCCGGCCTCGATTCCGCCGACATCGTCAGGCCACAGAACTACTTCAATGCCTGGCCGTGGCATGCCCGCTGGGATACGTCCCGGACCCTGATCAACCGGGCCTTCGCCGGCGACTTCCCGGGAACCCTGGCCGTGCGGCGTTCGGCGCTCGAAGCGACCGGGGGGTACGATCCGGTCCTATTTGAAAACCTCGAGCTCATCCGGACCGTAACGGCCGCCGGAGGACGCGAACAACACGCACCGGACCTCTTCGTTGCCCGTACCCCGCCCACCGCCCGGCACTTCCTCCGGCAGCGGATCCGGCACGCGTATGACGACTTCGCCCAACCCGGCCGACTCGCCACGGAACTGGCCCTGCTGCCGCTCCTGGCCGGCATGTTCTGCCAGCCCGTCCGACGGCGGATGCCGGCCCTTCTGTGTGTGGGGGCCGCTGCCGTTGCGCTTGCGGAGGCGGGCCGCAGACGGCACCACGGCCGGGAGGTGTTTCCGTTTGGGACTGCCCTGTTCGCCCCGCTCTGGGTCCTCGAGCGGGCCATCTGCGTCTGGGTCGCATTGGCCCTGAGGCTTGGAGGAGGAGTGCCCTACGCGGGAACCCGTATCAAGAC
>JAODMA010000453.1 GCA_025464545.1 Arthrobacter sp.
CGACGGCATCCTGCTGGCCGAGATCCAGCGCGACAAACTGCTGCGCAAGTACAACGCCATCATCATCGATGAAGCCCACGAGCGCAGCCTGAATATCGACTTCATCCTCGGCTACCTCAAACGCATCCTGCCGCAGCGGCCGGACCTCAAGATCATCATCACCTCGGCGACGATCGATCCGCAGCGTTTCGCCAAGCACTTCGGCAGCGACGAGGACCCGTCGCCGATCATCGAAGTCTCGGGACGCACCTACCCTGTCGAGATCCGCTACCGGCCGCTCTCCCAGCCCGCCGGCGGGTCCGTGGCCGGCGAAGAGGGGATCCCCGCTTCCGACGACGAGCTGGAGGAGGACCGTGATCCGCTGGACGCGGTGTGCGACGCCGTCGATGAACTCGCGCTTGAAGCGCCCGGCGACATCCTGATCTTCTTCTCCGGCGAACGGGAGATCCGGGACGCCGCCGAGGCGCTGAACGGCCGGATCCAGTCCAACCGGCGGCTGGCCGGCACAGAGGTGCTTCCGCTCTTTGCCCGGCTGAGCCTGCAGGAGCAGCACAAGGTCTTCCACCCGGGCAACAAGCGCCGCATTGTGCTGGCCACCAACGTCGCCGAAACCTCGCTTACAGTCCCGGGCATCAAGTACGTCATCGACACCGGTACCGCCCGCATCTCGCGCTACTCGCACCGGACCAAGGTCCAGCGCCTGCCGATCGAGCGGGTTTCCCAGGCCTCCGCCAACCAGCGTTCCGGCCGCTGCGGCCGCGTGTCGGACGGCATCGCCATCCGGCTCTATTCGGAAGAGGACTTTGAGTCCCGTCCGCTCTTCACCGACCCTGAGATCCTGCGCACCAACCTTGCCGCCGTCATCCTGCAGATGACTGCAATGGGTGTGGCCCGCGGCCCCAAGGATGTCGAGAACTTCCCGTTCGTGGAACCGCCGGACTCGCGGGCCATCAACGACGGCGTCACCCTCCTCCGCGAGCTTGGCGCCCTCACCGTCGCGCGGCCGCAGGAAGAGACGGACGACGGCGGCGGACGCCCCGGCCGCCGGCCGGCCGGCGCTGCTGGCGGAAGAAGCGGCGGCCTGACCGCCGTCGGGCAGCAGCTTGCCCAGCTGCCCGTGGACCCGAGACTCGGCCGCATGATCGTGGAATCCGGACGACGCGGCTGCGTCCGCGAGGTCATGATTCTCGCGGCCGCCCTGACCATCCAGGACCCGCGGGAGCGCCCGACGGACAAGCAGCAGCTCGCAGCGGAGAAGCACGCGCGGTTCCGGGACGAGAACTCCGACTTCACCGGTTTCCTGAATCTCTGGAACTACATTCAGGAAAAGCAACAGGAGCTTTCCTCGACGCAGTTCCGCAAGCTCTGCCGCACCGAGTTCATCAACTACCTCCGCGTGCGGGAGTGGCAGGACCTGTTCGCCCAGCTCCGCCAGCTCGCCCGGCCGCTGGGCATCAGCCTGGACAACACCCGCCTTGCCGACCCGGTAGGCAAGCACGAGAGCATCCATATCAGTCTGCTCTCGGGCCTGCTGAGTCACATCGGCATCCTTGACGAACGCAAGCGCGAGTACGCCGGCGCCCGGGGCACCCGCTTCGCGATCTTCCCGGGCTCGGCCTTGTTCAAGAAGTCCCCCACGTTCGTGATGTCCGCGGAACTGGTCGAGACGAGCCGCCTGTGGGCCCGGGTCGCTGCGAAGTTCGATCCCCTCTGGGTCGAGCAGGTGGCCCCGGACCTGGTCAAGCGCAGCTACAGCGAACCGCACTGGTCCAAGAAGATGGGCGCGGTGATGGCCCATGAAAAGGTCACCCTGTACGGTGTGCCGATCATTCCGAGCCGCCGCATCAACTACGGCAAAGTGGATCCGGAGCTGAGCCGCGAGCTCTTCATCCGGCATGCGCTCGTCGAAGGCGACTGGCAGACCCATCACAAGTTCTTCCACCGCAACCGCGCCCTGCTCCACGAGATCGAGGAACTCGAGGCGCGGATGCGGCGCCGGGACATCCTGGTGGACGACGAGGCGCTGTTCGAGTTCTACGACGCCCGGATCGGTAAGGAGGTCGTTTCCGAACGTCACTTCGACAAGTGGTGGAAGGAAGCCCGTCAGCAGGACCCTACCCTGCTGGACTTCGACCAGTCCCTACTGATCAGCGAAGACGCCGATGCCCTCGACGATTCGGCCTACCCGCAGACCTTGCTGCACAAGGGCTTCGAGCTGCCGCTGACTTACGAGTTCCACCCGGTGGCCCCCGGCTCCGTGCCAAACCCGTCCGACGGCGTCACCGCCGAGGTTCCCGTGCTCTTCCTGAACCAGCTCGACGACGCCGCCTTCCGCTGGCTCATTCCGGGTCAGCGCGTGGAGCTTGTCACCGCCCTGATCAAGTCGCTGCCCAAGCAGGTGCGCAAGAACTTTGTTCCCGCTCCGGATGTTGCGCGCCAGACGGTGGCGGCGCTGGAGGCCGGCTTCGACCCGGCCACCGATGAGCTGGAGTCCTCATTGGAGTTGGTCCTGCGCCGCATCCGGGGCCAGGTCATCCCGCCGCATTCCTGGAACTGGGATGCCGTGCCACCGCACCTGCGGGTCAGCTTCCGGGTCGTGGACTCGCGCGGCAAGGTTCTCGATGAGGGCAAGGACCTCGCGGCGCTCCAGGAGCGTCTGGCCCCGGCGACGCGTCGGGCGATCGCTGAATCGCTCGGTGCCACCCCCGGGACCACGGCTTCGAAGAGCCCCGGAAAAACGCCCGGGAAGGGCGGTTCATCCGGCCCGCTCAATGGCGCAGGGCCTGCTCGTGGAACCGTCGCGGCTGCCGGGGCAGACGCCTCTACCGGATTCACGGAGAAGTCCGGCCTCACCGAGTGGTCTTTTGGTGCCGTCCAGCGCCAGGTCCAGGGCACCGTGAAGGGCCACACCGTCACGGGCTATCCGGCGGTCGTCGACGAGGGCAGCTCCGTCGCGCTGCGGCTCTTCCAAACCATCTCCGAACAGGAGCAGGCCATGCGCGGCGGCGTTATCCGCCTGCTCGCCCTCAAGGTCCCGCCGCCGGACCGCTACGTCCTGGAGCACCTGAACAACACCGAGAAGCTGACCTTCAGCCAGAACCCGCACGGTTCCGTGTCGGCCCTCATCGCGGATTGTGCCCTTGCCGCCATCGACAAGCTCACGCCCGCGGAACTGCCCTGGGACGAGGCTTCGTTCAAGGCGCTGTACGAGAAGGTCCGCGCCGAACTCATCGACACCGTCTTCACCGTCACCGCCATTGTCGAACGAATCCTGGCGAGCACCCGGCGGATTGACAAGCAGCTCAAGGGAACGACCAGCCTGGCCCTGATCAGCGCCCTGAACGACATCAAGAGCCAGCTCGGGCAACTCGTGTACCCCGGTTTTGTGGCACGCACGGGCTACGCCCAGCTCAGCCAGTTGCCGCGCTATCTGGCAGCGGTCGAAAAGCGGCTCGAGAAGCTTCCGAGCAACGTACAGCGGGATGCCCAGCACATGGCTGCGGTCCAGGCTTTGGAGGACGACTACGACGACGCCGTGTCCGCCCTGCTGCCGGGACGGCGGGCCGGTTCGGAGTTAACCCAGGTCCGCTGGATGATCGAGGAGCTCCGGGTGAGCCTGTTCGCTGTCGAATTGGGAACGGCTTATTCGGTGTCCGAAAAGCGGATCCGGGCTGTGCTTAACAAGGCACTGGCGCCGGTCTAGCCTCTCAGGCGTCCGGGACGTGCTCCCCGTAGCCCGCCTTGCGGAGGCCTTCGCGGAGTTTCTCTGCATTGGCATCCAACGCCGCGGGCTCGGGGTGGTGGTCCGCAGAACCGAAGTCGAAGTCCGCCATCGTGTTGGACGGCCAGACGTGGACGTGGAGGTGGTTGATCTCGTAGCCGGCGACGATCAGTCCGGCCCTGGCGGCATCGAAGACGTCAACCTGGACGGCGCCGATTTTTTGGGCCACTTCCATGACCCGGGCCAGCAGTTCCGGAGGTGCGTCCGTCCAGCGGTCCACTTCCTGGGTGGGTACGACCAGCGTGTGGCCGTCGGCCAGCGGACCCGCCGTCAGGAAGGCCACCACATCGTCCTCGCGCCAGACGAAGCGGCCGGGGATCTCGCCCTTGATAATCCTGGTGAAGAGAGTGCTCATGCATCCGCCTTTTCCGAAGGTGACCCCAGGGTGCTGGCGTCCAGTACA
>JAODMA010000012.1 GCA_025464545.1 Arthrobacter sp.
GACAGCGTTCACGCCTGTACCGCAAGGCCAAAGAGCAGCTGCTGCACTCGTTTGTGTACAGCTACGGCGACCGCAAGAAGAAGAAGGGCGACTTCCGCCGCCTGTGGATCCAGCGCATCAACGCTGCATCCCGCGCCAACGGCCTGACCTACAACCGTCTGATCCAGGGCCTGAAGGCTGCTGAGGTCGAGGTTGACCGCCGTATGCTCGCCGAGCTGGCCGTTTCCGACGCCAATGCCTTCGCCGCACTGGTCAAGATCGCCAAGGACTCCCTGCCCGCCGACACGTCCGCTCCGGCCGTTACGGCTGAGGCCGCTCCGGCACCGAAGGCCAAGGCTGCCCGCAAGCCTGCCGCCAAGACGGCTGCTGCCGACGCGGCTGCTGAGTAATACCCCGTAGTCGCTCAAGAACTACGTCGTTCAAGAACTGGCTGCAACAGCAACTAAGGTTCTTATATGAACGAAACCGGGCGCCCGCAAGACTTTCCACTGTCCAATCCCCGAGCTGATCGGGTGAGAGACGTGGCCAAGCTTGCCGGGCGCTCGGCCCGTTTAAGGCGCCGGGAGTTTCTGGCCGAAGGTCCGCAGGCCGTCCGGGAGGCCCTGGTCCTGCACCAGAAGAGGGTCGCGGCGGGGGAGCCGGGCGTCGTCCGGGAGGTCTACGCCAGCGAGGCCTGCCTGGACCGCCACCCCGAGCTGGAGAAGCTCGCCGAGGGGACCAACGCCCATCTGGCCACCGACGAAGTGCTGGCCGCGATGGCCGACACCGTGAACCCGCAGGGCGTCATAGCGGTCTGCGCATTCCTGGACGTCAGCCTTGACCAGGTGCTCGCTGCCGGCCCCCGGCTGATCGCAGTTCTGTGCCAGGTCCGCGATCCCGGCAACGCCGGGACCGTGCTGCGCGCGGCGGACGCCGCCGGCGCGGACGCAGTGGTGCTGACCGCGTCCAGCGTGGACATCTACAACCCCAAAGCCGTGCGCTCGACGGCGGGGTCTCTCTTCCACCTGCCCGTGGTCCTCGGCGCCGAAGTGGTGGAGCTCGTGGCGCGGTGCAAAGAACGTGGGATCGGCGTACTGGCCGCCGATGGCTACGGCCAACTCAACCTGGACCGGCTCCAGGACGAAAGCGCCGCCCGACGTCTCGGTGCCTCCGCTGCAGGCTCCGACTACGCCCTGGAAAGCCCGACGGCCTGGTTGTTTGGCAACGAGGCCCAAGGCCTGACCGGGGATGAACTCGCGCTGGCGGACCACCGCGTGGCAGTGCCCGTGTACGGGGCTGCCGAGAGCCTCAACCTTGGCACCGCCGCGACGGTTTGCCTTTACGCCAGCGCCCGCTCCCAACTGGCCGGAGCCGCGGCAAGCTAGCCCGGACAGACAGAAGGCGGGGGTCCACCAAAGGGTGGGCTCCCGCCGTCGTATCCGTGCAATGTCTTAGCTGTTCAGTTGTCTTATCGGAGAAATTGCCGAAACCGGGAAATTCACCGTGGCAATTTCACCCGGCGCGATCAGCTGGTCTTGTTGCGTCCGGTGACGGCGCCGTAGATTCCAGCAACGACCAGGCCCCCGACGATGGCCAGAAGCCAGGAACCGAGATTCCAGAATTCCATCCTGCCGCCGCCGAAAAGCAGGTCGCCGATCCAGCCACCGACTATGGCACCGACGACGCCGAGCACGAGGCTGGTGACCCAGCCGCCGCCGACCCTGCCGGGCATGACTGCCTTGACGATTGCACCTACTATGAGTCCGAGAATGATCCAGCCTAGAAAGCCCATGTCTCCTCCTACATATTCGTCGGCATTCAAATTGTGAATCCCGATTATGGCTTCAAGCTAACACCTGCGACATTGAATGTCAGCAGGATCACATCCAATCGTTACCTGCTGTGACCTGACGGTGATATCGCCGTGGCGCCGGCTCCGGGGCGGTGCGCCGGCTGGCCCAGCGGGGTACGGTATTCCTTGCGGTACGGCAGTTCCGATGCCGCGAACACCCGGAAGAACACCCGAAGGAGAAGCTCACTTGGCTGCAAATGGCGGTACCAAGGCGATCATTGCGGCGCTGGCTGCCAACCTGACCATCGCTGTCCTGAAGTTCGTCGCCTATTTCCTGACGCTGTCATCTTCGATGCTGGCGGAGGCCATCCACTCGCTGGCGGACTCCGGCAACCAGATCCTGTTGCTCGTCGGCGGCAAGCGCGCCATGAAGGCAGCCAGCCCGGAACATCCCTTCGGCTACGGCCGTGAGCGTTACATCTACGCCTTCATCGTCTCGATCGTGCTGTTCAGTGTCGGCGGCCTTTTCGCGCTGTATGAGGCTTGGGGCAAGATCCAGCACCCGCACGCCATTGAGGGCGCCTTCTGGTGGGTGCCGTTGGCCGTGCTGGTGGGTGCCATTGCCGCGGAGTCGTTTTCCTTCCGGACCGCGATCATCGAATCGAACCACGTCCGCGGAACGCAGAGCTGGGTCAGGTTCATCCGCAGTGCCAAGCAGCCCGAGCTGCCGATCATCCTGCTCGAAGACTTCGGTGCCCTCCTGGGACTGGTTTTCGCTCTCTTCGGCGTGGGCCTCACGCTCATCACCGGCGACGGCATCTGGGATGCGCTCGGTACAGCCATGATCGGCCTGCTGCTGGTGGCCATCGCCGCCGTACTGGCCGTGGAAACGAAGACCCTGCAGCTCGGCGAATCCGCGACCAAAGATGACGTCGCTAGGATCCGGGAGGCTATCGAGTCCGCGGGAACCTCGGTCATCCACCTCAAACCCCTGCACCTGGGCCCGGAGGAGCTGCTGGTCGCGGCCAAGATCGGGAGCGGCAAGGCGGACACCGGCCAGGACATTGCCAAGGTCATCGACGACGCCGAGACCAGGATCCGCGCGGCAGTGCCGATTGCCCGGGTCATCTACCTCGAGCCGGATGTCGAGCGCGTCACCACACCCTGACCGCCTGGACCGCTGACCCCGGGAGTCCTTAAGAGAGGCCGCTGGGCCGGAGCCGCGTTGCGGTTACGGTGCCAGCGGCCTTTTGCGTTCCACCAGGCCGCTGAGGACGGCGACGCCGAGGCCGAGGAGGGCGAGGACTGCGCCCACGAGGGCCGGTGCCACATAGCCCCAGCCCCACGCGATCACCACGCCGCCGAGGAAGGCTCCGAGGGCGTTGGCGACGTTGAGTGCGGCATGGTTGAGCGAGGAGGCCAGCGAGGGGGCATCCGGGGAAGCGTCCAGCAAACGGGTCTGTAGGGCCGGGACCAGTAGCGAACCAGTCCCGCCCACCACAAAGACCATGGCAAGGGCGGACCACGGCCAGTGCACCGCCACGGCGTAGACCACGAGTGCCACCGCGATGCCGGGCAGGACCCAGTAGATGGTTCCCATAACCGACTTGTCGGCGATCCGTCCGCCGACGATATTGCCCGCCACCATACCCAGGCCGTAGAGCGCCACGACCAGCGGCAGCCACTCCGACGGGATGCCGGCCACGGAGGTCATGGTGTGCGCAATGTAGGTGTAGGTGGCGAAGAAGCCGCCAAAACCAACCACGCCGATGAGGAGCGCCAGCCAGACCTGGAGGCGCTTGAGCGCGCCCAACTCGCGGCGGATGCTGGCATCGGCGTGGGGCTTCTGGAACGGCACGAACTTCCACAGCATGCCGAGGGTGATGATGCCGATCAGGCCCACCACCAGGAAGAGCAGCCGCCAGCCGAAGGCCTGGCCCAGCCAGGTGGCAAAAGGCACGCCAATGACATTCGCTATGGTCAGGCCGGCCATCACCATGGAAATCGCCCAACCGCGCCGGGTCGGGGCCACCAGCGATGCGGCAATGACCGCCGCGACGCCGAAGAAGGCGCCGTGCGGCAGCCCCGAAACGAAGCGGGAGACCAGCATGGTGCCGTAGTCCGGCGCAATGAACGACGAGAGGTTGGCGATGCTGAAGAGCAGCATGAGTCCCAGGGCCAGATGCTTCCGGGGCAACTTGGCCCCGGCGGCGGCCAGCAGCGGGGCACCGATGACGACGCCGAGCGCGTAGGCCGAGATCAGGTGTCCGGCCTCCGGAGTGCCGATACCGAGGCCCTGCTCCACTTCCTTGAGCAGGCCCATCATGGCGAATTCCGTGGTGCCGATGCCGAATCCGCCCATGGCGAGGGCGATGATCGCCAGGGAAAGGTGGCGGGCGCCGGTCTTCGGCGTCGCCGGGGCCTGTTTGGTGGTAGTCATTCGCCTGCTTTTCGAGGAAGTTCCCGCCCGGGGGGCCAGGGAACGCGGCATGTTAAATCTGATTTATAGAACTTCAGGGGAGCGCCCGGTATTCCGGGAAGGAGAAGGACGGCTGTCTCCATTCTCCCTTAAACAGCCACCGCCTTAGACTTGGGGTCGTGACTGGACTTATTAGCGTCGTTGGCGGAGCCGTACTGGATTCGCTGGCAGACCCCGGCCGGCTGCTCGTGGCACGGCGGACCGCGCCCCCGCAATTTGCCGGGATGTGGGAGTTCCCCGGCGGCAAGGTGGAGTCCGGAGAATCGGCCGAGCAGGCCCTGCACCGCGAACTGCAGGAGGAGCTCGGCGTCACCGTCCGGCTCGGCGTAGAACTCGAAGCCGGCTCCGTCTCCGGTTGGCCGCTGAACGAACGCGCGGCGATGCGGGTCTGGTTCGCCGAGCTGGTCGACGGCGAACCGCATCCGCTGCAGGACCACGATGAGCTCCGCTGGATCGACCTCGGGAACCGCCGCGAGGTTTTGGCGCTGCCGTGGATACCGGCGGACCTGCCCATCGTGGAAGCACTGCTGGCTGCGCTGAAGGCTTCTGGGCGTCCCGCGCTGCCGGCGCGCTGATCCCCCCGACTGTCGCCCGGCCAAAAACAGCGGGCTCCAGGCTGGCCGAAGGTCAACCTCCCGGCATGCCCCTCGCCAAGCGTGAAGCTTGGAACTACGCTGAAGCGAATTGAGAGGAGTGGCCCGTGCAGGTCGGTGTCAGACGGGAGCAGTGTGCGGGCGAACGCCGGGTCGCGGCCACACCGGAGACGGTGCAGCAGCTGACAGCACTTGGTCTCCGGGTTGCCGTGGAGAGTGGAGCGGGGTTCGCGGCCGGCTTCCCGGATGCCGCGTTCGCGGCAGCCGGGGCCACGGTTGTTCCGGAACTGCCACCCGAGACACTGGATGTGCTCCTGCATGTCCGGCCGCTGACACCGGAGACCGCCGCGCGGCTGCGGACCGGTGCCATCACCGTGGGCTTCGGCTCGCCTGCCTCCGAGCTGCCCGCCGTCCGCGCCCTTGCCGACGCCGGCGTCACCTCCTTCGCCCTGGAACTCGTCCCGCGGATCTCCCGGGCCCAAAGCATGGATGCCCTGAGTTCACAATCGCTCGTCTCCGGTTACCGCGCCGTGCTGGAGGCCGCCCTGCGTTATCCCCGGTTCTTCCCGCTGTACATGACCGCCGCCGGCACGGTCCCGCCAGCCCGCGTCCTGGTCCTCGGAGCCGGGGTCGCGGGGTTGCAGGCAATCGGCACCGCAAAACGCCTCGGCGCCCGGGTCTCTGCGAACGACATCCGGGCGGCTTCGGCTGACGAAGTCGCCTCGATGGGAGGGACCTTCATCCACCTGGACCTCGACGGCGCCGCCGAAGGCGGCGGGGGCTATGCGCGCGAGCTCGGCGAGAACCGGGCCAAGCGCCAGCGCGCACTGCTCGCCCCGCACGTTGCGGCCGCGGATGTCCTCATCACCACGGCAGCCATTCCCGGCCGCGCCGCTCCCTTGCTCGTGACGCTGGACATGGTGGCCGGAATGCGCGCCGGTTCCGTCGTCGTGGACCTTGCCGCCGAATCCGGCGGCAACGTTGAAGGCGTCAAAGCGGGGCGGGACCTCCAGATCCCGGTTTCCGGCGGATCCGTGACCCTGGTGGGGCTGCGGGACGCCGCCTCCGCGATGCCTTCGGACGCCTCCCGGCTGTTCGCCAAAAACGTGGCCAACCTGCTGGCCCTGATGACCGCGGGCGGACGGGTCATCCCGGACTTCGACGACGAAGTCGTGGCCGGGGCCTGCCTGACCCACGGCGGCACGGTCCGGCACCCCGCGACCGCCAGCGCGATGGAGGCCCTGAAGTGATGGATCCGATCACGCTGCTGACCGTCGTGGTGCTCTCTGTCTTTGTCGGCTTCGAAGTTGTCTCCAAAGTGACCAGCAAGCTCCACACTCCGCTGATGTCCGGTGCCAACGCCATCCACGGCATCATCCTGGTAGGTGCCATCCTCGTCGCGGGCCAGGCCAGCGATCCGTGGTTGCTGGCGATCGCCCTGCTCGCGGTGATTCTGGCAACCGCCAACCTGGTGGGCGGATTCGTGGTTACCGACCGCATGCTGGAGATGTTCGGCGGACGCAAGGCGGCCAGGCCCCGCG
>JAODMA010000015.1 GCA_025464545.1 Arthrobacter sp.
CGCCGACCGCAGCCGCCGCCCTCGCCGGCCGCAGCGCCGGCAGCCCGCTGAGTCCCGCCGTCGTCCTCCCCGTCGGCGAGGACAAGATGCCGCAACAGATCGGACGCACGGTCGGCCGCGCCGCCACCAAGGCCGCCGACCTGCTGGCCAACCTGCCGAAGTTCGGCCGGAGGAAGTAGGCCTCCGGCCGCCGGCCGTCAATTTCGGACTACGTCCTGAGCAGCCGCACGTGGTCCGGGTTCAGTTCGGAGAGCCGGCTGACGCCCAGCAGGGCCATGGTGCGGACCATGTCCTTCTCCAGGATCTGGATTGCCCGGGCCACGCCGGCCTGACCGCCGGCCATCAGCCCGTAGAGGTATGCGCGTCCGATCAGCGTGAAGTCCGCGCCGAGGGCCAGCGCGGCGATGATGTCCGCGCCGCTCATGATGCCGGTGTCCAGGATGACCGCGGCGTCGCTGTGATCCGCGTCCAGCGCCGCGGTTACGTCCGGCAGCAGGTGGAAGGGGATAGGGGCGCGGTCCAGTTGGCGGCCACCGTGGTTGGAGAGGATGATGCCGTCCGCGCCGTGATCCACCACCCGGCGGGCGTCCTCGACGGTCTGGATACCCTTGACCACGAGCTTGCCCTTCCAGGTCTCCCGCAGCCAGTCGAGGTCGTCGAAGGTCAGGGTCGGGTCGAACATGGAGTTGATGAGGTCCGCCACGGTTCCCGTGTAGCGCGAGAGCGAAGCGAAAGTCAGCGGCTCGTGGGTGAGGAAATTGAACCACCAGGCCGGGCGGTAGGACGCGTCCAGCACGGTCTTGAGCGTCAGCGCGGGCGGGATGGTCATGCCATTGCGGACGTCGCGGAGCCGGGCGCCGGCAACGGCGGTGTCCACCGTGACCATGAGGGTGTCATTGCCGGCCTTGGCGGCCCGCTCGATGAGTTCCAGCGACCGGTCCCGGTCCGTCCACAAGTAGAGCTGGAACCAGTTCCGGCCGTCCGGGGCGGCCGCGGCCACGTCCTCGATGGAGGCCGTGCCCATAGTCGAGAGGGTGTAGGGGATGCCGGCTTCCGCGGCCGCACGGGAGCCGGCATATTCTCCCTCCGACTGCATCATCCGGGTGAATCCGGTGGGTGCGATCCCTACCGGCAGCCGGGACGGCTTTCCCAGGATCTCTGTGCCGAGATCGACCTTGGAGACATCCCGCAGGATGCCGGGCCGGAACTCGATGTCCAGGAACGCCTGACGGGCGCGGCGCAGCGTGATCTCGGCTTCAGCAGCGCCGTCGGTGTAGTCGAAGGGTGCCTGGGGGGTGCGCCGCTTGGCCATGTCGCGGAGTTCCCAGATCGTGCTGGCGCGTCGGAGCCTGGCAGCACGGCTGAACTCCGGCTTCTTGAACTGCATCAACGGGGCCAGGTCCGAGTACTTCGGGACGCGGCGCTTCAAGGCGGCCGGAACAAGCCCGGCCGTGACGGCGGGCTGGCCGCCCGGCAATGTCTCCGGCGGGGTGGTGGGCGCCTCGGGGTTGCCGGGCTCGATCGTGTGCGTCATGGCTGCCTCCGGGCAGGTCTCGTGGTTCGGGCGTTCCGTGTGCCAGGCGAAGCATCCGCCGGCGGTATGGTCCAACCACAGTGTAAGCGTGTGGTCCAACCACATCAAGTACGATGGGCGCATGCGAACGCACCAACTTGTCCTGAAGTGGATCGAGGGGCAGCTCTCCACCGGGGAGTTGGCACTGGGGGGCCGGCTTCCGGCCGAGCGGTCACTGGCCGAGCGGCTCCAGGTCTCGCGCACCTCCGTCCGCGAGGCCATCCGGGTCCTTGAAGCCATGGGGGTGCTCCGCGCCGGCGTGGGCTCCGGCCCGGACGCCGGCACTGTGGTGATCGCCGATCCCACCGCGGCTTTGGGTTCGGCACTCCGCCTGCATGTAGCCACTTCGCACCTGCCCGTGAAGGACATCGTGGAGACGCGGGTGCTGCTGGAATCCTGGGCCGCCTCCCGGGCACGTCCGGAGTCTCCCGCGCTCGCCGAGGCTGCCCGGCTGCTGGAGGCCATGGACGGCTGCGAAGGGACGGACGAATTCCTTGCCCTGGACGTGCGTTTCCATCTGGCGCTGGCGGACGCGGCGGGCAACGCCGTCGTCAGTGCCATGATGGGCTCCTTGCGCGAAGCCATTCAGGACTACGCGGGCCGGCTCACCGGCAATCTGCCGGACTGGAACGCCATGGCGGCACGGCTCCGGGAGGAGCACCGGGGCATTTTGGCCGCCATCAGCACCAACGACGGCGGCCGCGCGGCACAGCTGGTGGCGGACCACATCGAGGGCTATTACGCGGAAGCCGGGCTGGGCGCGGGGGACTAATTGCGGGGACTGATGGGGCGGCCGCGGCGCAATGTTACGCATCCCGTTTTGCCGCCGGGACGATCCCGAGGCTATGGTCGGGGTTATGACAAACCGTTGGTATGCGTATTTTTCGTTGGCTCTGGAGGGGCCCGCGTCTAACTGACACGCATCCAAC
>JAODMA010000035.1 GCA_025464545.1 Arthrobacter sp.
CGGATCATTTACACAACCAACGCCATCGAGTCTCTGAACTACCAGCTGCGCAAAATCATCAAGAACCGCGGGCACTTTCCCAATGACCAGGCCGCCGTAAAACTGCTCTGGCTGGCCATCTGCAACATCGAAGACAAACGCGCCACAGAACGGGCGAAGCTGGCTGGTAAAGCCCGGGACAACCGCTCCAAATCCCTTCACAAACTCATCGAAGGCACCACCACGCAGGGATGGAGCGAAGCCCTGGGAGTCCTGGTCCTGAACTACCCCGACCGACTCGGTCCCTACCTGAACCGATGACACCCCGCCCCACTTACACAAGCCACTTGACACGCTCCAGGTCAGCGGTCAGTCATCGCCTCGGGACCGCACTCGCGGTAACGCTGCGCCCAGCGGGCCGCAGTGGGGACCGAGACCTGAAACCGTTCAGCGGCGCGGCGCAGACTCCAACGCCCGTCGACGACGCACTGCGCCAGTTGCAGCCGGCCGCGGGGGTGAGGAAAGCGTTAGGGTGGGACATGAAGGCCCCCGTGCGTGGAATTTGGACTCTAGACAAGCCCCCTCCACCCGGAGGTCTTCGTCATGTCACCAAACCACGCCGAGCGTCACCACCCTCCGTGGTCAATACACCTAGGGCGCACTCCTTACCTCCGGCGGCTTTTAGGACCTTAGGACCTACCGGCGCCCGGAATACCCGCGTATTGCTAGAGATGTGAATGCGGCCCGCTTCATTGATTCCGGCGCCGGCCATCCCGTCGCCCCAGTCCGCATCAGGGGCCACCCCCCGGGTGCAGGGAACGCAGGGCCCTGGGGCCGGTACGTCGCGATGGGAGACTCGTTCACCGCGGGGATCGGGGACCCTGAGCCGCACAGTCCCGGCGGCGTCAGGGGCTGGGCGGACCGTATCGCTGAAGAGCTCAGTGCCGGGCGGAGGGACTTCGCCTACGCCAACCTCGCCGTTAGCGGCCTGGTGATGCGGCAGATCCTGGACCAGCAGCTGGGGCCAGCAATTGCATTGAAGCCTGACCTCGTGACTCTGTCCGCGGGCGGTAATGATCTGGTATTCCACCGCAGCGACCCGGACCGGCTGGCTGCGATGCTGGACGCCGGCGTGGGCATGCTCAGCGCCACGGGAGCGACCATCGTCCTGTTCACCGGCCCGGACTGGGGCGACACTCCGTTGTTCGGCCATATCCGGGGAAAGGTCGCGGTGCTCAACGAAAACATCCGGACAATCGCGGCGCGCCACAACGGGGTGATCGCTGACCTGTGGACGCTGCGTCAACTGTCGGATCCGCAAATGTGGGATCAGGACCGCCTGCATTTCTCCCCGCTGGGCCACCACACCATCGCCGCGATGGTCCTGGAGACCCTGGACGTACCGCACAGCCTGCGGCCCCTGCAACCCAAGCCGCTGCCGGCCGGCAGCTGGCGGGAAAGCAGGGCAGGGGACGTCGTCTGGTTCGCCAACTATTTGCTGCCCTGGCTGGTAGGCCGGGTCCGGCCCCGGGACGACGGCGTGCCGCTGGCTGCGAAGCGCCCGCAGCCGGGCCCGGTCCTCCCGTCCCCAAGCCCCCTCCCCGCGCCCCTAGTCCAGCCGCGATCTGTCGGCTAATCTGCAGGAACGGCCCGCAGCCGGGCATCGAAGGCGATCACGAGGAGCGAAGTTGCCTAATCTCACTTACAGCATTTCTGAAATTGTCGGAACCTCGTCTGAAGGCGTGGATGCGGCCGTCCGCAACGGCATCTCCGAGGCTGCAAAGACCCTGCGCAACCTCGACTGGTTCGAAGTGAAGGAAATCCGCGGCCACCTCGAAAACGGCCAGGTGGCCGACTGGCAGGTAACCATCAAGCTCGGATTCCGTCTGGAGCGCTGAGGCCAACGGCCCGGGGCGCCGTCACTGGCCAGCAGCATCAACGAATCGGCCGACGGCGTCCCCGGCCGAGCCGGGAAGACCCGCGGCACCGCGTGCGCTTCTCCGGCAGGTCAATCATGTGCGCGTGGTGAAATCGGCCAGCCGGTTGTCTTCCCGGCGGAGTCCGGGTACCCGCGGGACACCGTCCGGCAAGGCGCGGGCTCGCCCGCAGAACCGAAAGAGAGCCCGAGATGTCCGAAGTACAGCCTGGCAGCGAACCTGCCGCCGCGCCTGCTATCCCCGAGGTGACGCTCAACAATGGCGCGACCATCCCCCAGTTGGGCTTCGGCGTCTTTCAGGTGCCGCCGGAGGAAACCCAGCGGATTGTCGAGGATGCGCTGGCCGCAGGCTACCGACATATCGACACGGCTGCCGCCTACCGCAACGAAGCAGGAGTGGGAGCGGCTATTGCAGCCTCCGGGATCCCGCGCGAGGAGCTTTTCATCACCACCAAGCTACGGAACGGCGAGCAGGGCAACGCCCGGAAGGCCTTCCGGAACAGCCGGGAAGCGCTGGGCCTTGAGGTCATCGACCTCTACCTTATTCACTGGCCGGTGCCTTCACAGGGCCTTTACAGCGACGCCTGGCGCGTGCTGGAGCAGCTGTACGCCGAGCAGCAGGTCCGCGCGATCGGAGTATCGAACTTCCTCGGCGACCATCTGGACACGCTCCTCTCCGGTGCCCGCGTGGTGCCGGCCGTGAACCAGATCGAAATCCACCCGACGTTCCAGCAGCAGGAACTCGCCGCCAGGTGCCGCTCGCTGGGGATCGCCGTGGAGGCCTACAGCCCCCTCGGGCAGGGCGAGGACCTTGCCGCCGAAGCGGTCACGTCCCTCGCCAGCCGGCACGGCGCGACACCGGCCCAGATCGTTCTGGCCTGGCACCTGTCCCAGGGCGCAATCGTGATCCCCAAGACTGTCAGCCCGGCACGCATGCGGGAAAACCTCAGGGCCGCCGCCGTCTCCCTCACGCCGGAGGACACCGACCTGATCACGGCGCTCGAATCAGGAACGCGCATCGGCGCCGACCCCTCCGTGGCGGCCTTCAGCCAGCTGTAGCACCCGCCAGCGAAACGAGGGACCACACGATGGAATACACGCAGCTAGGCCGCTCCGGCCTGAAGGTCTCCCGGCTCTGCCTGGGCACCATGAACTTCGGGCCGCAGACCGACGAGGCGGACGCGCACTCCATCATGGACGCCGCACTGGAGTCCGGCATCAACTTCTTCGACACCGCCAACGTCTACGGCGGCAGCGGCCACCGGGGCTGGACGGAGGAAATCCTGGGCCGCTGGTTTGCCACGGGAGGTGGGCGCCGTGAACGGACGGTGCTCGCCACCAAGCTTTACGGGACCATGACGGACCGGCCCAACGAGTCCAAACTGTCCGCCCTGAACATCCGCAGGGCCCTCGACGCAAGCCTGAAAAGGCTCCAGACGGACTACATCGACGTCTATCAGTTCCACCACGTAGACCGGAACACCCCGTGGGAGGAGATCTGGCAGGCAATCGACGTCGCGGTCCAGCAGGGCAAGATCCTGTATTCCGGAAGCAGCAACTTCGCCGGCTGGCACATCGCCCAGGCGCAGGAGGCCGCCGCCCGCCGGCACAGCAACGGGCTGGTGAGCGAACAGTCCATCTACAACCTGCTGACCCGCAACATCGAGCTGGAGGTTCTCCCCGCCGCCCGGCAGTACGGCCTGGGGATCCTTCCCTGGTCGCCGCTGCACGGCGGGCTACTCGGCGGCGTGCTGAAGAGGGAGCGCGACGGCGTCCGCCGCGCGGAGGGCCGCGCCCGGGAGACTCTCAGGACGCACCATGATCAGATCCGGCAGTACGAGGAATTCGCCGGCGGGCTGGGCCAGGAACCCGGGGACGTGGCCCTGGCCTGGCTGTTACACCAGCCCGCGGTTACTGCGCCGATCGTGGGACCGCGGACCCAGGATCAGCTGGACGCCGCCCTCCGCGCGCTGGACCTGTCACTCGACGGTGCAGCGCTCAAGCGGCTCGACGAAATCTTTCCGGGCCACCGGACCGCACCCGAGGACTATGCGTGGTGAACGCCTCACAACGCGTACCCGACGCAGCGCGGGCACCGAATTGCGGCCGGAAATTCCGATTGACGAAAGGTGTTGTGAGACTTTCCGCCACGCCCGAGTGGCTCTTTTTTACTAAGCATGATTAGTATTGAGGCAGAAGGATGAAGCGCACCCGGCAACCCGGGTGTCTCCTCAATGAAAGAAGAAGGAACAACAAAATGGGTTTTCTCGGATTTCTGCTTCTGGGTCTTATCGCCGGTGCGATTGCTAAGGCAATCCTCCCGGGCCGTCAGGGCGGTGGCATCATCATCACGCTGATCCTCGGCGTTGTTGGCGCCCTCCTTGGTGGCTTTATTGGCAGCGCGCTCTTCGGTGTGGGTCTCAACGAGTTCTTCTCGCTGTCCACCTGGCTGCTGGCCATCGGCGGTGCGATCATCGTCCTGCTGGTTTACGGCATGATCAGCAAGCGTTCAGCCCGCTAAAGCTGAACGCGACCGGAAACCGGTCCCGGGAATTTTTCCTGGGGCCGGTTTTTTGGCACACGGCATGACTTCCTATTCACTGACACCATCAAAGAGCAGGAGTACAGCATGAAAGGCAAATTTCTTTTCGGCACCGGAATAGCCGCGGGCTACGTTCTCGGATCACGATCCGGTCGGGCAGCCTACGAGAAGCTGAAATCCCGGGCTGCGGCCTTCTGGGAAAGCAAGCCCGTGCAGGACAAAATCACCGCCGCTTCCGAGGCAGTCAAGGAAAAGGCGCCCGAGGTGTCGGAGCAGCTCACGGAAGCCGCCCGGCGGGCCGGAACCGTGATCGGCTCGGCCGTCCGCCGGGATGACTCCCGCAGCGGAGCGGTCAAGGCGCCCGAAGACGGCCCCTCCACGGCTGCTTCCGGCGGCACGATCCCGGCGCACAGCACGCATCCGGAGACGGTGAACCTGGGAACCACCTCGTCCGCGGATGCCCGCGACGTCGAGTCGGACCCGGCCCTGAACGACCAGTCCGGCCAGGACTGGTCGGACGAGGGGGGCGCAACGCCAACCGGGGCCGCGACGAACGGCAATCCGGACAAGACGGCCTAGGACCGGCCGATGACCACCGTGGCGTCCAGTTCCTCGGAGCTGGCCACCCGTGCGGTCAGCCCGTTGCGGAGAAACAGGTCCACGGTCAGCGGCGCCTGCCGCAGGGTCGTCTCGACCAGCAGGTGGCCGCCCGGCGCCAGCCATTGCGGCGCTGCGGCGGCCACCCGTCGTTGCACGTCAAGCCCGTCGGCGCCGCCGTCAAGGGACAGCAGCGGCTCATGCAGGCGGGCTTCCTGAGGCATGGTACGGATGCCCGCCGACGGCACGTAGGGCGCGTTGACTGCCAGCACCTCGACCCGTCCGCGCAGCCGGGCCGGCAGCGGACCATACAAATCGCCCTCGTAGACCTCTCCTCCGAGCGGCAGCAGGTTCCGGCGGGCGCAGCGGACCGCGGCCGCATCGAGGTCCGCTGCGTGCAGCTCCACGGGACCCGCCAGGGTCGCGAGCGCCGCGCCGACTGCCCCTGAACCGCAGCACAGGTCGACGACGATCGGCGGGCGGATGCCGCCAGCCGGGGCAAACGGTGGCCGGGATGCCCACAGCAGCACGGCGGCCTGCCGCACCAGAAACTCGGTGCGGCAGCGCGGGACGAAAACGCCGGCGTCCACGCCGATCCGCAGCCCGCAAAACTCCGCCCAGCCCAGCAGGTGCTCAAGCGGCACCCCGTCGGCCCTCCGTTCCACAAGGGCATCGAGCTCCCCGGCCGACGTCGCGGAGGCGGTCAGCAACCGGGCCTCGTCTTCGGCGAACACGCAGCCGGCCGCGCGGAGCCGCGCAGCGAGCGACGCGATGGGCACTGGATCCCGGCGGGAAGCGGGGGGATGCGGCGGCGTTGATCCCGGCATGGCAGGGCCCCTTCGACTCCTGGTGCTCGAAAACCCATGGTACCGAAGTGGCAGGATGGCACCATGGCATTTGAATCTGTGGCTTCCGCGCCAGGCGCTCCCGAGCCTGCCGCTCGCGAAGCGGCCCGGGACCTCATCTGGACCGGTAGTTACACTGCAGACCGGGACGGCCGGGGCGAGGGCATCGGAGCCGTCCGGGCCGCGCCCGACGGCACGCTGAACTGGCTGGGCCTCGCGGCCGCGGCGGATTCGCCGTCCTTCCTCGCAGTGCATTCCTCGCTTCCGGTGGTCTACGCGGTGGCCGAGCAGGCCCGGACCGTCCGCGCGTACCGCCGGTCCGGCGCATTCGGCCTTGAACCGGCCGGTCCCGCCTGGACGGCGGGCGAGGCCCCCTGTCACGTCGCCGTCGACCCGATGGGGCGCTACCTCACGGTGGCCTGCTGGGGAGACGGCAAGGTGGTGCTTTTTGAACTGGACGACGACGGTGGCATCTCGGCGAGGTTCCCGGCGGCCGCGTCAACCGGTTCCGGCCGGCCCAGCCGGGCCCACGCGAGCTTATATCTGGAAGACGGACGCGTGATGACGACGGATCTGGGGCACGATCTGCTGCGGATCTGGAACTACCTTCCCGGTGCGGGCCTGTCCCTGGACCATGAAGTCGTCCTGCCGCGCGGCAGCGGCCCCCGCCACCTGGTCCAGCACGCGAGCGGCAGCGTCTTTGTGGTGACCGAGTACTCGGTCGAGGTGGCCGTCGTGCAGCGGTCCGCGGGCACGGGAATCTTCAGCCTCACCGGCGTCGGACCGGCCACCTCCGCCGGCACCCTGCCCGGGGACTCCGCCGCGGAGATTGCTTTGGCCTTGGACGGCAGACACGCCTACGTCGGGGTGCGCGGCTCCAACCGGATGAGCGTCCTGCAGGTCGAGGCGGACGGCAGCTCCCTGCGGCCCCTGGCCGATTTCCCCAGCGGCGGCGACTGGCCCCGCCATCACCTGGTCCGGAACGGCTGGCTGCATGTGGCCCACGAACTCTCCCACGATGTGGTGACCTTTCCGCTCGATCCGGACAGCGGCCTCCCGGGCGAGCCCGTCCACCGGCTGGAGGTGGCCTCGCCGACGGCCCTGGTGCCCGCCCGCAACCCCTAGCGGAGGACATGCCCATTCCTCGGGCCCAGGAACGGGCACAACGCATTATGTCCAGTCCTTGCCGGGGCGGGAGGGCATGCCCGTGGCGCCGTCTCGCCGACGCCCTCCCCTGGCCGCGCGGCACCTCAGTTTCCGGAGTTTGTCCAGGCCAGCAGGCGTTCCAGCGGCCAGGTGGTGATGATCCGGTCCGCGGGGACACCGTTGGCCGCGGCCCGCTCCGCGCCGTACTGGAGGAAATCGAGCTGGCCCGGGGCATGGGCGTCGCTGTCAATGCTGAACAGGCATCCGGCGTCGAGGGCCAGCTGGATGAGCCGGTCCGGCGGGTCCTGGCTTTCCGGCCTCGATTTGATCTCCACTGCGACGTTGTTTTCCGCGCAGGCGGCGAATACGGTCTCGGCGTCTAACTCCGACTCAGGGCGCGTCCCCCTGGACCCTTGCAGCAGCCGGCCGGTGCAGTGCCCCAGCACGTTCGTGTGCGGGTCGGTGATGCCCCCGAGCATTCGCCGGGTCATGGTGCGTTTGTCGGAGCGCAGCTTCGAATGGACGCTGGCCACCACAACGTCCAGCGCTGACAGCATCTCCTCCGTCTGGTCCAGGCTGCCGTCCTCGAGGATGTCGACTTCGATGCCCCGGAGGAGTCGGAACTCCCCCGGGCCGTCGTCGTTGATCCCGGCAACGACATCGAGCTGCTCGGTGAGGCGTTCGGCGCTGAGCCCGTTCGCGATCTTGAGGTTCGGCGAATGGTCCGTCAGCGCAAGGTATTCGCGGCCCAGCAGCTGAGCGGCACCCACCATGAGCTCAATCGGCGACCCTCCGTCCGACCAGTCGCTGTGGCTGTGCAGATCGCCGCGAAGCAGGCCCAGCAGCTCGCGGCCCCTTTCCGCCAGGGGTTGGGAACCCCGGCTGCGCAGTCCGGCCAGGTACTCGGGCACCCCGCCGTCGAGGGCTTCCTGGATGACTTGATAGGTCCGGTCGCCGATCCCCTTCATCCGTTTAAGCCGGCCGTCGCGCGCCCGCGTCGCGAGCTCCTCGGGCTTCACCCCGGCGATGGTGGCGGCCGCCTTCCGGAAAGCCTGCACCTTGAAGGTTGGGGCAAGCTCGCGTTCGAGCCAGAATGCAATCTCATTGAGGGCATCAACGGGGTCCATGGCACCATCTTGCACCACGGATGCAAGGCCGCAGGGATTCAGCGGCGGGGCAGCAGCCTCAGTGCCTGCGCCTCGGCGGCGGCGGCCGAGGGCCGCGCGTCGGGGTCCATGGCCGTCATCGCACGCAGGAGCGAGACCCAGGGCTTGCCCAGCCGGCTGGGAACCTCGGGGTCGCGCAGGGTGCGGGCGACCAGCGATTCGACCGGGGTGCCGGCGAACGCTTTGGCTCCGGTGAGGCACTCCAGCAGGACGAGGCCCAGCGAATAGATGTCGCCAGGTGTGCCAGGCTGCCGGCCGGCCGCCTGCTCGGGGCTCATGTAGTGCACCGTGCCGGAGGAATCGCCCGGCACCGAAGCGGTCCCTGCCGGGGTCGCAATGCCGAAGTCCGCGATCCGGACCGCGCACCGGCGGAGCTCGCTCAGCAGGATGTTGGCGGGCTTGATGTCCCGGTGGACCAGGCCTCGCGCATGGACGTGGGCCAGCCCGGAGAGGGCGGCGGCGCCCCACCTGGCCACCTCGACGGGATCCGCTGCGCCGCCCCGGATCCGCTCGGCCAGGCTCCCGCCGTACACGAACTCCTCAACCAGGAAGGGACGGCCCGCCCAGCTGTCACCGGGGGCACGGTGCCCTCGGCGATGAACCTGACGATGGCCGGATGATCCAGCGCCGCAAGCACCCGTGCTTCAGCGTGGATCCGTTCAGCCTGGGGCGACTCGGGCCCCTCGGCTATCTTGAGGGCAACGGGCCGGCCGTCGGACAAGTCCGTCCCCCGGAAAACGGTAGCCGTGGCACCCCGGCCCAGCAGCTCGTGAACGACGAAACGGCCCTCGGGCGAGCCCGGTAAGGGCAGCACCTTTGAGCTAAGCCCCTGCCCTGAACCGGCCGCGGGCCGCTCCGCCAGCGCTGACGACACCGCGGGTTGCGCGGGACTCAACGGCTGAGTTCGGCTACGGCCGCCGGGGCGGGCACGTTGCCGTCAAGCTGGAAGCCGCAGCTGCAGCGCCAGACCGGAGGCAGTTCCTCGGCTCCGGTGTCGAAGGAAAAGACAGACATGGCCACCGGCTCCGGGGTTTTCCACACCATTGCAACACCGCAATGGCTCGGAGCCCCCTGGCTCGGCAACGTGGGCCCGGCAACCGCAGCCAGTTCAGCGACGCCTACGCCGCACAAACGATTATCAGTCATAAGTAGTAAGCATACATATAACTAGGTGAGCTAACTAGTTGCTCGCGCTGGCTACTAACCGGAGCCCGGCCCGGAAACGGCCTGACCCATCCGGCGCAGGAAGCTGATGATGATGCGCGCCTCGGCCGCGCTGAGCTCTTCGGCTACGGCCATCATTTTGTGGTGCAGGGCGCCCAGGGTTGCCCGGACCTCAGAGTCCACGGCAACCGTGGGGACGACCACGAGGGAGCGCCGGTCCGTCGGGTGGGGCTCACGGCGGACATGCCCGCTGCTCACCAGCCTGTCGATCAGCGAAGTAGTCGAGGCGGTGGTGATCTGCAGAACGCGGCTGAGGTCCTTCGGTCCCACTTGCTCACCGGCCGCCTGGGCACGCAGGAGGTACCGCAGGGCAATCAGGTCCGTCTCCCCCATCCCGGTGGAATCCCGGGTGGAACGGCGCGTGGCCACCTCGGCCGCACGGTAGTCGCGCAGCGCCTTCAGGACCGCCGCGGCCGGGTCGCGCTGCTCGTCAGGCCCGTAGTTCCCGGATCCGAAGCCGCTGTGCGTGTCCATCCGGCAATCCTAGCTGAACCGGAAACTAGGCCAACGTGGAATCCGAACGGCTGCGGATACAGCAAAACCCCCGGCATCCTGTTCCCAGGATGCCGGGGGTTTTCCACTCCCTCGCGAGAAAGAGTGGGCCCTGTGGGGATCGAACCCACGACCCACGGATTAAAAGTCCGATGCTCTACCAACTGAGCTAAAGGCCCCAGCCAACAGCCCCGAGCGGAGGAAAATCCACACTTCGGGAGCCGGTCAGCCCAGTCCATTTCTGGACGTTTAATACTGTACCCCAGACCGGAGCAGGTTTTAGGCAAGCTGCCCGCGGGACACCGTCGTGCCTCCCACTGCCTTGGCCGCCGGATCCCGGTCCCGGCGCCGGGCCGGTTTCCATGCTCGATTCCCGCACAGCACTGGAGTAGCGTGGTGGCATGAGCGAGCAAGCAGGAGCCAGCAGCCCAGGACCGCACCGGCAGCACAAGCCCAGGCCCTTCGCGCCGATCGACTTTGAGCCCTTCGCGGGTGGAGCCGACCCTGCCCGCATCTCCGAGGCCGCCCATCTGGCGGCCCAGGCGCTGGTTCGCCGCGGACGCGACAGCGACGATCCGACGGTCACCAAGCGGCTGGTGAAACTCGCCGATGAACAGGGCCTGGAAGCCATCGCCGAGATGTGGGCGGAAAGCCCGGCACGCTCGCTCCCCGGCGCTCTGTGGCGCCTGTACGCGCTGCGCGCCGCCACCATCCAGGATCCCGAGCGAATGTCGGTCTACTTCCGGGCGGGCAAGGACACCGCCCAGGTGTCCCATGTCGTCGCTGGCGCCGCCGAGCCCCCCGGGGCCGATGAGATGAAGCTGATGGCGGACGCCATCCTCTCCGGCGCGTTCGACGGCGAGTTCGACGTCGCGCTGGAGCGCTCGGCCGCGTTCTGCCGCGTCGTGGCGCTGGGCCAGGCGACTCTCGCCGACGGCGCCGAGCACAGCAACGCGAGCCACGCGAGTAAGCTCACCCGCAATTCGCACCTCCTGGTCAAGACCGCAGAGGACCTGGAACACGCCGCCAACGCGTGGCGACTGGGCGAACTGGACTGAGATCCGGGCCGCGGATAAACACGCCGGCGCCGGACTGTCAATGTTGACTTGGTGGAACTGTCGTAGAACACTAAAAGCGGTGCCGAACCGCGAAACCCCCGGGCTTCAACATCTAGCCGCCTAGAGCGGCCTACCGCCGAGAGGCGTATCCGGTTCGGCACCATTTTCTTGCCCCGCGCCGAATGCTGTTCCATTCCCGGGGCCTCTTTGACCGTTTCCCGGGGCCCACAACGCGGACGGTAAAGTAATTGCCATGTGCGGGTCATCGTTAAGTCACACGGCCGGCAGCGAGTTCCCCAGCACCTCCCTTCCGAAGACCGGTGACCCCACGTGAAGCTGCGCCTTTTTCCCCAGGAGCCCGCCGGGCTGAACCTGCTTTCCCTGCTGGCACGTCAGATCGTGCTGGCCACGGGCACCCTCTCGGAAATCCTCGGTGCGCCGGCGAGCGAACACGGCCGGCTCGTGGAGGACATGCACAACCACGAGGCGAAGTCGGCGGAGCTGCACTTTGCCCTGCTGACCCACATGCGGACCAGTTTCGTGAACCCGCTCCCGCGCGAAGACATGTACGCCCTCTCGCGGTACCTCAATGAGGCGATGGAAAAGCTCGACGCCGCCGCAGAACTCGTCGCCCTGTATAAGCTGGACCGCCTGCCCAAAAGGGCCGCGGACCAGCTGGAGATCATCAGCCGGCAGGCCGAGCTCACCGTCGACGCCATGCGCAGGCTCAACAACCTGGATGACCTCGAGGACTACTGGATCGAGATCCTCCGGCTGGCCAAGCGCGCGGAGCGGACGCACCGGGTCTGGGTGGCGGACATGCTCAATGACATGAAGTGGGCCCAGTACGCCCGAAACCGGGACATCGCCAACCAGCTCGTGGAAGTCACCAAGGACATGCGGCGGATCGCCACCCAGGTGGGCAGCATCATCGTCAAGGAATCCTGACGTGACAGTGTTCTTCTTCGCCTTGGTGGCAATTTTCGCCGGGGCGTTTGCCTTCCTGAACGGCTTTCGGGACGCCTCCACGTCGGTGGCGCTGCCGGTACGGACCCGCGCCCTGACTCCTACCGTGGCGGTGCTCTTCGCGGGCCTGTTCAACTTCATCGGGGCCGCCCTGAGCGCCACCCTGGCGCTGGAAGTCAGCCGGACCTGGATCCAGCTGCCGGCCGGGCAGAACGGCCTGACCATTCTCCTGGCGGGCCTCCTCAGCGCCGTCGTCTGGGGCATCTACACCTGGTGGCGCGGGATCCCGTCCTCCTCCACCCATGCATTGGTGGGCGGACTGGCCGGCGCCGGCGTGGCAAGCCTCGCACTGGGCGGGCATGCGGTCTCGGGAGTGGATAACTCCCTGCTGTTCCAGGTGGTGCTCCCGCTGCTGCTCTCGCCGGCCATTGCCTTTGCGGGCGCCTATCTGCTGGTCTGGCCGGCGACCTGGGCAGCTCGGTACACGCCCCCGAACGTGGTCAACAGCCGGTCCCGCCAGGCCCAGACCATCGCCGCCGGCGCCGTCGCGTTCGCCCACGGCCTGCAGGACGGACAGCGAACCGGGGCGGTGCTGATCCTGGCCCTGCTCGCCTCCGGGCTGTCCGACGGCGGCTCGATGCCGATCTGGGTGGCGCTGCTCACAGCGTCCATGCTGACGGCGGGGACACTGGCAGGGGGCTGGCGGATCTCCTACACGGTCGGTTACCGGCTGATCCGGATGGATCCCCTCCGCGGGTTCGTCGCCCAGTTCTTCAGCTCGGGGATCCTGTTGGTCGGCGCGATCGGGCTGCACTGGCCCATCTCCACGACCCATACGGTGACCACTTCCGTGCTGGGGGCCGGCGCCAACCAGGGCTTCCCCGCCACAAACAGGCGGGTCGTGATGCGGGTCCTGGCCTTCTGGGCGCTCACCCCGGTTGTCACCGCGATTGCCGCCTTCGTCCTGCAACTTTCGCTCTCGCCGCTGGCGGGGCTGTAGGAACACCCCGGTTGCTCCGTTAGCCGCTGGAGCAACCGGCTGGCGGTCTATCCGAAGCGGCCTGATACGTAGTCTTCCGTCGCCTTCTGCGCCGGGTTGCTGAACATGGTGTGGGTGTCCCCGACCTCGATCAGTTTCCCCGGCTTTCCGGTGCCCGCAATGTTGAAAAACGCCGTCCTGTCCGAAACGCGCGCTGCCTGCTGCATGTTGTGGGTCACGATCACCACGGTGTACTGGTCCTTGAGGTCGTTGATGAGGTCCTCGATGGCGAGCGTTGAGATCGGGTCCAGGGCGGAGCAGGGCTCGTCCATCAGGATGACCTGCGGTTCCACCGCGATAGCCCGGGCGATGCAGAGCCGCTGCTGCTGTCCGCCGGACAGGCCCGAGCCGGGCTTGCCCAGCCGGTCCTTGACCTCGTTCCACAAATTCGCGCCTTGCAGCGAGCGCTCCACCAGGGCATCGGCCTCGCCCTTGGAGATCTTCTGGTTGTTCAGCTTGACGCCGGCCAGCACGTTGTCCCGGATGGACATCGTGGGGAACGGGTTGGGGCGTTGGAAAACCATGCCGATCTGCGAGCGGACGGTTACCGGGTCCACGCCGGGACCGTAGAGGTTGTCGCCGTCGAGCAGCACTTCACCTTCGACGCGGGCGCCGGGAATGACCTCATGCATCCGGTTCAGGGTCCGCAGGAAGGTGGACTTACCGCAGCCCGAGGGCCCGATGAACGCGGTGACCGACTTGGCTTCGATATTGATGTTGACGTCTTCGACGGCCAGGAATTTGCTGTAGTAGACGTTCAGGTCCTTGACGTCGATGCGCTTAGACATGATGTTCCTTAACTTGCTGGAGGGTGGGAGGCGAGGGCGCCGGCGCTGGCCTAGCGGCCGGCCTTCGGGGCGAAGAGGCGGGCAATCAGGCGGGCGCCGAGGTTGAGCAGCATCACCAGGATGATGAGGACCAGCGCCGCTCCCCAGGCACGCTGGGAGGACGGGTCCGGGTTCGAGGGAGAGGTGGGGTTGAGGATCTGCGTGTAGATGAAGGTTGGCAGCGAGGCCATCCAGCCCGAGAACACGTTGGTGTTGATGGAGGTGGCAAAGCCCGCGGTGACCAGGATCGGCGCGGTCTCACCGATCACGCGGGCGATCGCCAGCGTGACGCCCGAGGCAATGCCGGAGATCGCCGTCGGGATGACCACCTTGAGGATGGTCCGCCACTTGCGCACACCGAGGGCGTAGGCGGCTTCGCGGAGTTCATTCGGTACGATCTTGAGCATTTCCTCGCTGGAGCGCACGACGACGGGGATCATCAGCACGGACAGCGCGACGGCGGCGACCGCACCGGTCTTGGTGCCCGGCCCGACTACGGCGAAGAAGAACGCTGCGGCGAACAGGCCTGCCACGATCGAGGGGATGCCGGTCATGACGTCGACGAAGAACGTGATCGCGCGGGCCAGCGTACGGTCGTTGCCGTACTCCACGAGGTAAACGGCGGTCAGCAGGCCGACAGGCACGGAGATAACGGTTGCCAGGAGCGTGATCTGCACCGTGCCCAGCAGCGCATGGTAGATGCCGCCGACTACCGGGGCGCCTTCCTCGACGCTCTTGTTGTCGAATGCGCCGGTGACGCCATTCATCGAGGTGTTGAGGAAGCCGGGGTCCATGAGGCCCGGCAGGCCGTTCACGAGCACGGTCCAGATCACGGAGATCAGCGGGAGAAGCGCGACCAGGAAGGAACCGACCACCAGGCAGGTTGCCAGCTTGTCCTTGGCCCTTCGGGAGCCTTCCACGATGGCGCTCCAGCCGACGAGGCCGGCGGCAAAGAGGATGGCCGAGACGATCCCCCAGCCGAAGGCGTTAAAGCCGATCAGGGCCAGGATGGCGGCTCCGAGAATCAGGGCGGTTCCCAGGACCAGGTAAGGGGCCCACTTCGGCAGCTGGCCCTTGGTGAGGGCCGAGCGCTTCTGGACGGGGGTCAGGGTGGAGGTCATTTAGTTGGCTCCCGAGAATTCTTTGTGCTTGGTGATGATCCAGCGGGCAATCATGTTCACACCGAGGGTGATGAGAAACAGGACCAGGCCGGCGGCGATCAGCGTGCTGACCTGGAGTCCGCTGGCTTCCGGGAAGTTCAGCGCGATTTCGGCGGCGATGGTCTGGTTGCCGGACTGGATCAGGCTCGCGGTGAGGGCGCCGGAGGAAAGCACGAGTGCCACCGCCATGGTCTCCCCGAGCGCGCGTCCCAGTCCCAGCATCACAGCACTGACGATGCCGGGGCGGGCGAAGGGCAGCACGGCCATCCGGTTCATCTCCCAGCGCGTGGCGCCGAGCGCCAGGGCCGCCTCCTCGTGCAGCTTGGGGGTCTGCAGGAAGATCTCGCGGCTCAGCGAGGTGATGATGGGCAGGACCATGACGGACAGGACGATTCCCGCGGTCAGGATGGTCTTGCCGGTTGCCGAGGCCGGACCGTGGAAGATTGGTAGCCAGCCCATGTTGCCGGCCAGCCAGTTGTAGGCGGGCGAGATTTCCTTGGCCAGGAACGCGGCACCCCAGGCGCCGTAGACGACGGAGGGGATGGCGGCCAGCAGGTCGATCAGGTAGCCGAGGCCGGAAGCAAGCCGCCGCGGGGCGAAATGCGAGATGAACAGGGCGACGCCGATCGCGACCGGGGTGGCGATGACGAGGGCGATGGCGGCGGCGATCAGCGTGCCGACCACGATCGGCCAGATGTAGGCGAAGAAGCCTTCGCCGCCCTGGATCTTGTCCGGGGAGGCCGTGAGGGCCGGAATTGCCTGGACGACGAGGAAGAGCGCCACTCCGAAGAGCACAGCCAGGATCAGGCACCCCGCGGCCAGGGTGGCTGCGGAGAAGACTTTGTCTCCGGTGCGGCCTGCGCCCCGGGACGAGGTCAGGGAGGTGGTGGTCACTTCATGATCCTTCAGATCTTGGGGTACTTCGGACAAACACGGCGGTTCCCCGCCCCGGTCCGGCCGTGTACGACAGCCGGACCGGGACAGGGAACCTGGATCAGGCTAGTGTTTCCACTAAGCCCGTCAGCGCTAGGTATCCCTAGGTCTTGACCTTGATGGATTCGATCGATTTCAGGGCCTTGTCCTGCAGCGTCTTGGACAGCGGGGCGGACTTAGCGGCGTCGGCCGCTGCCTGCTGCCCGGCGTCGGAGAC
>JAODMA010000060.1 GCA_025464545.1 Arthrobacter sp.
TCCCGCGGCTGGTCCTGCTGCTTGCCTGGATCACTCATAGCCCACCTACCCAACGTGTCGGTTTCCAAGGACGATTCCGCGGCCACCGGCACGAAACCGGCCCTTCGAAAGTATCCCAGTGAAGTAAACAGTTCCACCCTACCCGGAAATGATCAGCAGACTTAGTACCACCTTGAATTTAGCAAGTCTCAAGCCTAGGTTGAGTGTTAACTGCCGCCCGCAGTCCGATCCGCAGTTACCGGAGGTGCGCCAGTGTCCGATCCAGAAGAGTCCACGAGGGTGGGAAGGAACGAATCCGTCGAGGAAAAAATGGACCGCAACTGGATGGAACTCCTGCAGGAACTCCGGGTGTTGCAGACGGGCGTGCAGATCCTTGCGGGTTTCCTCCTGACCCTGCCGTTCCAGGCCAGGTTCGAAACCCTGGACGATTTCCAGGTCAACCTGTATCTGGCCAATGTGGCGCTGGCCGCAGTCACCACGGCCCTGATCCTGCTGCCCGTGAGCGTCCACCGCCGCCTGTTCCGCCTGCGCCTCAAGGCCACACTGGTATCCAGCGCAGACCGGATCGCAAAGGTGGCCCTGGCCTGCGTCGGACTCCTCAGCGTCGGCACCTCCGCGATGGTCTTCGATGTCACGGCAGGGCGGACGGCCGGTCTCACCGCCGGCGCCACGCTGCTGGCAGCGCTGCTGATCCTCCTGGTCTACCTGCCCAGCAGGCTCCGCCAACGGGCAAGCAAAGGAAAATGACATGACGGACATGGCACACCACCAGCGCAGCGCACCTTCAGGAGGACCCTTGGGGAAGTGGGTGAAGGAACACGGACTGCTGCTGGCCAACATCGGGCTCTTCGTGTTCTTCTTCGGCGGGATGGTCTTCAGCGGCGCCGCCGACTACAGCGCGGACCAGCTCGAACACGGCGAAGCCGCCGTCACAGTGCTGGAGTACCTCGGCACCGGGGCGTTCCTGGAGGCGACGTTTGAGAACTGGGAGTCGGAATTCCTGCAGATGGGGATGTATGTCATCCTGACGGTCTTCCTCTTCCAGAAGGGGTCCTCGGAGTCGAAGCCGGTGGGCAAGGATGCCCCGCAGGACGAGGATCCACGGGACGCACCCCTGAAGGCGGGCACCCCGTGGCCGGTGCGGCGCGGAGGCTGGGTCCTCAAGCTCTATGAACACTCATTGTCAATCATGTTCCTGCTGCTTTTTCTGGCCTCCCTTGTGCTCCACGCGATCGGCGGAAGCGAGGAGTACAGCAGCGAGCAGCAAAGCCACGGGCAACCGCCGGTCACCGTGCTGGAGTATCTCGCGACAAGCCGGTTCTGGTTCGAATCCTTCCAGAACTGGCAGAGCGAATTCCTGGCCGTCGCCGTGCTGGTGGGCGCCTCGGTCTACCTCCGCGAGAAAGGATCACCGGAATCCAAGCCGGTGGCTGAACCGCATTATGACACTGGCGCGTGAGGCCTCAGGCCCCTTCCAGGACCTGGCTGGTGGCCCAGGTGAGGTACTTCGCGGCGTTCGCGACGGCGTCGGCCGGGCTTCCCGCGAGGTCCAGCAGCTGCGCGGCGCCCACCACCCCGTGCCGGGCGAGGTCTTCCTGAGTGACCAGGATGCGTCCGGCCACCACGATCACCGGAATGCCAAGCCCGCGGGCGGCATCGGCGAGCGCGATCGGCGCCTTCCCGGTGAGCGACTGGGAATCCAGCGAACCCTCCCCGGTGATCACCAGATCCGCCTGCGCGAGTTTTCCGGCGAGGCCGGTGAGGTCCGCCACCAGCTCGAAGCCGCCTTCCAGCCGTGCGTTGCCGAAGGCCAGGAACGACGCCGGAAAGCCACCGGCCGCCCCGGCCCCGGGGACGTTGACGTCCCGGCCGGTCGACTGGCGCAACACCGAGGCCCAATTGCGGAGGCCTGCGTCGAGCAGCTCCACGGCGTCCTCGTCGGCACCCTTCTGCGGGCCGAAGACGTGCGCCGCGCCGTCGTCCCCGAACAGCGGATTCTGCACATCGACGGCGATCCGGAAGGTCACCGCAGCCAGCCGGGGGTCGAGTCCGCCGACATCCACGGAGGCCACGTCGGCCAGCGAGCTGCCGCCCAGCGGCACCACGTTGCCGGCGGCATCCAGCGGCTTGAGCCCCAGGGCCCGGAGCGCTCCGCTGCCGGCGTCACTCATCGCCGAGCCGCCCAGGCCGAGGACGATCTCGGTGGCGCCGGCGTCCAGGGCCGCGGCAATCAGCTGGCCGCAGCCGTAGCTGTGTGCACGCAGGGCGTTGGCCGGGGTCGGTTCCATGCTCGCCAGGCCGGACGCCTGTGCCGTTTCGATGATGGCGGTCGTGGTCCCGGAGGCGTCCGTGCGGATCGCCCAGGCGGCACCGACCGGCGCCAGAATGGGCCCGACGACGGCGTTGAGCCGCTCCTCGTACCCGGCCGCGACGGCAGCCTCGAGTGTGCCTTCCCCGCCGTCAGCGATCGGAAACTGGACGGTCTCGGCATCGGGGTAGACCCGCAGGGCGCCTTCGGCGATGGCGGCTGCGGCTTCGACGGCCGTGAGCGAACCTTTGAATTTGTCCGGAGCGATGAGGATGCGCATGGTCCTATCCTGCCAGCCCGGGTGGCGGCCGGGCGACGCATCCGGGTCCGGGACGGCGGCGACAATGCGAGGCAGCGGTAGTAACGTGACAGCGAGGCGAAATCGGACCGGACACAGGGGGCAACAGTGAACGAAAACGGACAGACCAGCGGCCCGGGCCGGAGCTCACCCGGCGTGACGCAACTGCTGCTGGTCCGGCACGGCGAAAGCCAGGGGAACGTCGCCGCGACGCTGGCCCATCAGAGCGGTGCGCACGTCATCCAGGTACCTGCCCGTGACGCCGACGTCGAGCTGTCCGACACGGGCCGCGAGCAGGCGCTGGCCCTGGGCCGGCTGTTGGCAGGCTTCCCGGAGGAAAGCCGCGCCGTCGTCTGGTCCTCGCCCTATGTCCGGGCGCGGCAGACAGCGGAACTCGCCGTCACCACCGGCGGCTGGCAGACCCCGGTTCTGATTGACGAGCGTCTCCGCGACCGCGAACTCGGCATCCTCGATATGCTCACCTCCCTCGGAGTGGAAGCTCGGCTTCCCGAAGAAGCAGAACGCCGGCGGTGGCTGGGCAAGTTCTACTACCGCCCGCCCGGCGGTGAATCATGGGCCGACGTCGCCCTGCGCCTGCGCTCCCTGCTCTGGGACCTGGACCGCCGGCACCCCGGGCAGAGCGTGATGCTGGTCTGCCACGACGCGGTTATCCTGCTGATCCGGTACATCCTGGAAGGCCTGACGGAGAGTGAACTCCTGGACATCGCCGCCACCTCCACCATCCTCAATGCCTCGGTCAGCCGCTTCGTCCGCCCGGACGGCACCGGCCCCTGGCAGCTGGAAAGTTTCAACATGGCCGATCACCTGATGAGCGAAGGCGTTCCGGTGACCCAACACTCAGGAGATGCCAATGTCCACCCCCGCTGAACTGGTCACTCCGACGCTGCTGAGGGGCTGGCCGCTGCCGGGCGGCGGGTCGGGAAAGGATGACCGCGGCTCCGTCCTGGTAATCGGCGGGGCCAGGATGACGCCCGGGGCGGCGCTGCTTTCCGGCGTCGCCGCGCTGCGTTCCGGTGCCGGCCGGCTCACCCTGGCTGTGGCCGAGTCCGTTGCAGTGCAGCTGGCCGTCGCCCTCCCCGAGGCGGGTGTGCTGGGCCTGCCGGAAAGCCCGTCGGGATCCGTTGCCGGCTCGGGGGCCTCCACCCTCACCGACGAGTTGGCCTCGGTGGACGCCGTCCTGGTGGGCCCGGGCCTGGACGACAAGGATGAGGCGACGGCTCTGCTCCGCGGGATGCTCGCGATGCCGTCGGACGGCACGCCGCCGGCCATCATCCTTGATGCCTACGCTTTGGGCTGCCTGCCCGAGCTGGTGCGCGAGCTGGAACCGTGGGCGGACCGGCTCATCCTGACCCCCAATGTGACCGAGGCCGGCATCCTGCTCGGACGGAACGTGGACGACCTCCATCGGGACGTACCGGAGCTCGCCGACAAATACCGTGCCGTGGTGAGCTGCCAGGGGGTCATCGCGGCTCCCCGGCGCTCCGGGAATGCTGAGGGGCACCGCGACGGGGCCGGCGACCCGAATGGGCCGGGCCGCGACGGGCACTGGGAAATCATCACCGGGCACAGCGGACTGGGCACTTCCGGTAGCGGCGATGTGCTCTCCGGGATCATCGCCGGCCTGCGGGCGCGCGGAACCACCAACTCCCAGGCCGCCTGCTGGGGCACGCATCTGCATGCTGCAGCCGGCGATCGGCTCGCCAGCCGGTTGGGAGGGCTGGGCTATCTCGCCCGCGAACTCACCGAAGAGCTCCCCCCGCTGATGATGGAACTCTCCGGCTGACCTGCGGGCTACACCGCGACGCTGGCTCTGGACGAGCCGCAAGCACGCTGATTAGGCTGGAGGAGCAGGGCCGGCAGCCCGGCCGCACGGAGTCGACAAAGGAGACGGCGATGGGTATCGGAGACAGCATCAGCAAGGCGGCGGAGAACGCCATGAAGGACGTGGCCGGCACCGCGGAGAAGTCCGACGACGGCCACGCCCCAAATCCCGGTGACCCTCGGGATGACGTCCAGGTGCATTCCTCGATCAGCGAGGGTTCCAATGCCCTCGACGGCGAGACCAGCGGTTCCCGCCCTGCTTCCGGTGCCGGTTACGGTTCCCGCTCCGACAGCGAGCCCGGCTCGGACCCATCGCGCGAGGCCCCGGGCGACCCCGGGGGGTCTCCGCTGGACGCCCCGCCACCGGCCCCGACCGAGGAACCCGGAGGAACTCCTCCGCTGAATGATCCGCACGACGTTCCGGGCCCGGGCGGCCTGCCGGATCCCAATCCCGAGGACCTCCGCGCGGATCCCTCCGAGGGCGCCGAGGACCCGGGCGCCGGCAGCATGGGCCGCGGTTAGGGCCCCGGAGGAGCGGGGCCGGGCGGCGGCATAGAGTTCCTTTCAGCACCGGCCGGGGTTCCGGCCCGGCCTGTTCAACCAAATTGGGGTGCGCCCGTCAGTTCCGCTTGCCCCTCGGTTCCGCCCGTCAGTTCAGTTGCGCCACGAGCCGCGCTGCAGCAGCACATTCTTGAGCAGGTCGGCGCGGTCCGTGACGATACCGTCGACGCCCAAGTCCAGCAGCCGGTGCATTTCGGCCGGATCGTTGATGGTCCATACATGCACCTGCAGGCCGAGCCGGTGGGCGCGCTTCACGAAGGCCCGCGTCACCACGGTGACGGCCCCGTAGCGGACGGGTACCTGCAGCGCTTGGACGCCGCGGAGCGCCCGTCGGGTCACCAGCCGCAGCAGCGCGGCGGGCAACACGGGCCCCAGCAGGACGAACAGGCCGTTGGAAACGATTCCGGCAGAGCCGGCGGCCGGACGGCTGAGCTGCTTCTGCACAGCCCGGCGCCGGCGGTCCGAAAAGCTGGCCACCAGCACGCGGTCATGCAGACTGTGCCGCTCGATCGCCGCAGCCAAAGTGGCCACCGAATTCCAGTCCTTGACGTCAAGGTTCAGCCGGACGTCCGGGGATTTGGCGATGAGTTCCTCCAGGAGCGGAATCGGTTCCGCTCCCCCGATCCGGGCGCGCGCGACCGTCGCCGAAGGCAGCTCCGAGATCCGTCCTCTGCCATCTGTGACCCGGTCCAGGGCCTCATCGTGGAACAGCAGCAGCACGCCGTCGGCCGTGGTGTGCACATCCGTCTCCAGGTGCCGGAAGCCGAGGTCGACGGCGGCACCGAACGCGGCCATGGAGTTTTCCAGGCCCTCCCGGGAGAAGCCTCGGTGGGCCAGGGCGAGGGGTCCGGTGGCGGCTCCGCCAGCGGAAAAGTACGGGTGCGGCGTGGTCATGCCTGAAGCGTACCGGAGGCCGGCGGCACCGGCAGCGCGGCGATCAGGAGACGGGTGGAAGGATTTCGACGCCGTCGCTGCAGTGCAGCAGGGTGCGGCCGCGGCCGCCGTCGAGGTTTATCCAGACCACCGTATGGTCATCCGTGACGGCGTCGATGAGGCCACCGGTTTCGTAGCCGGGACGCGTCCGGACGGAAACCCTGTCTCCGCGGCGCAGGTTCTTCCAACGGGGGTCCGGTTCGACCCGGCCCAAAGGCTGTTCATCGGTGCGTTGAATGCGGTGCCTGGCCATGATGTCCCCAGCTGTCGGTTGAACTGTCCGTCGTGAGATTTCAGCCTAGGAGGCCAAGGTGAACGCCAGTTGACCAGAAGCTGGGAATTCTGGGGTTACCTACGGTCGGACCGGGGGCCCGGGGTCAGGGAAGGCGGACG
>JAODMA010000096.1 GCA_025464545.1 Arthrobacter sp.
GCCTGACGCCAGGAGCGGCCGCTTCCCTTAGCACGGGGACACACGCCGCCGGCAGTCCGTGTCCTAACCAGTAAGGTAGTTGAGTGACTTTACCGCTGCACATTCCTGACTTTCACGGGTCCACGCCCGCTTCGCTCCGGCTGTTCACGTCCGAGTCGGTGACCGAGGGCCACCCCGACAAGATCTGTGACCAGATCAGCGATGCGATCCTCGATGCCCTGCTGGCCAAGGACCCCGAGTCCCGCGTCGCGGTGGAGACCCTGGCCACCACCGGTCTGGTGCATGTGGCCGGTGAGGTCACCACGGATGCCTACGTCGAGATCCCGCAGATTGTCCGCGAGACCATCCTGGGAATTGGCTACGATTCCTCGGCAAACGGCTTCGACGGCGCCCGCTGCGGAGTGTCCGTGTCCATCGGCCAGCAGTCCAACGACATCGCCGGGGGCGTCTTCAACTCGCTGGAAGCCCGCGAAGGGCGCCAGGAAGATGACTACGATCTCCAGGGCGCCGGGGACCAGGGCCTCATGTTCGGCTACGCCAGCGACGAGACTCCCTCCTACATGCCGGTCCCGATCTGGCTCGCGCACCGCCTCTCCGAACGCCTCACCGAGGTCCGCAAGAGCGGCGAACTGGCCTACCTCCGCCCGGACGGCAAGACCCAGGTCACAGTCGGCTACGAAGGGGACCGTCCGGTCTCGGTCGAGACGGTCGTCATTTCCAGCCAGCACGCCGAAGGCGCCAGCCTCGAACAGCTCCGTGCTGATCTGGCCGCCCACGTGGTCGACCCGGTGCTGGCGATGTCCAACCTGGACATCTCGCGGGCACGCAACATCCTGAACCCGGCCGGCGCCTTCGTCATCGGCGGCCCCGTCGGCGACGCTGGCCTCACCGGCCGTAAAATCATCGTCGACACGTACGGCGGCATGGCCCGCCACGGCGGCGGTGCCTTTTCCGGCAAGGATCCCTCCAAGGTGGACCGCTCGGCCGCGTACGCAATGCGCTGGGTCGCCAAGAACGTGGTCGCTGCCGGGCTTGCCAAGCGCGCTGAAATCCAGATCGCCTACGCGATCGGCCAGGCCCGCCCGGTGGGCACCTACGTGGAGACCTTCGGGACGGAAACCGTTGACCCCGCAAGGATCAGCGCCGCGATCGCCGAAATCTTCGACCTGCGTCCCCGCGCCATCATCGACGCCCTGGACCTGAAGCGGCCCATCTACGCCAAGACCGCCGCGCACGGCCACTTCGGCCGGGAGGATCCCGACTTCACCTGGGAGCGGCTCGACCGGGTCGACGAGCTGAAGGCATTCTTCAACGCCTGAATGTCATAGCCGTGTGATGGACTGTAGCCAGGCCGCCGCTCCGGCGGCCTGGCTGGTCTTTTTCTCGGACTGACGCTGCGCTGACACCGCCCTGACGCCGGACGGCTGCAGTGTTGGCCCGGAACTGATGCTGAGCGAGTCGGAACGTCTGAACGGAGGTAGCTGCCCATGGCCCAGGTCCCTGCCGGCGGGGCGCAGGATCAGCCCTTCCAGCTGTCACTGCTTTCCGGCTTCCCCAGCTCCTCCGCTGCCGCTCCCACCTCAGGTCCGGCCCTCGCCGCCGAACTGCCGGTGGCGCGGGTCCTGATCGAATCCTCCCTCCCGCACCTGGACCGGCCCTTCGACTACAGTGTCCCCGCGGACCTCGACGCTGCCGCCAGGCCGGGGGTGCGCGTGAAGGTCAAATTCAACGGCCAGGAGCTGCCCGGTTACCTCGTGGAACGCGTCGCGGAATCCGACGCGGGCCATGCCCTCGTGCCGTTGCACAAAGTCGTCTCGCCGGTCCCCGTCCTTACTGCCGCCGTTGTGGAGCTCGCCGGGCGCGTGGCGGCCCGTTACGCCGGAACCCTCAGCGACGTCCTGCGTGTCGCAGTGCCGCCACGGATGGCGAAACTGGAAAAGGAGTTCGCTCCGGACGGGCACCTGGACCCTGCCCTGTTTGCCGACGACGCCGGGACCGACGGCGCTACGGGAGCCGCCATTCCCGCCGGCCTGGAGGCCTCCAGCTGGGCGGCTTACCGCAACGGTCCGGCCTTCCTTCAGCACCTCGCCGCGGGGGAGTCGCCCCGGGCCGTGCTGGCAGCCCTCCAGGGCTACGGCGCCGGGGGCTGGCCCCGGATGATCGCCGAGGCCGTCGCTGCCGTCCGCCTGTCCGGCCGGGGCGCCGTCGTGGTGCTGCCCGACTACCGGGACCTGGACCGGGTGGAAGCGGCCCTGCTGGACCTCCTTCCCGCCGGGGACGTCGCCCGGCTCACCGCCGACGACGGTCCAACACCGCGCTACCGGAGCTACCTGCGGATCCTCAGCGGCGCCGCCGGGGTCGCCGTCGGCACCCGGTCCGCCGCCTACGCGCCCGTGCACAACCTTGGTCTCGTAGTCTGCTGGGACGATGGCGATGACCTGCACATCGAGCAGCGCTCACCGTACGCCCACGCCCGCGAGGTCCTGCTGCTCCGTGCAGGCCAGGAGGGGGCAGCCTGCCTGCTTGCAGGTCATACCCGAAGCACCGAAACGCAGCGGCTCGTCGCCTCGGGCTGGGCCTGGCCCGTCGAGGCGGACCGCAGCGTGGTGCGCCGCACCGTTCCGCGCGTGCAGAACACCGCCGACAGCTTCGAGCTGGAGCGCGACCCCCTGGCCCGGGTCGCCCGGCTGCCCGGCGCAGCCTGGCGGGCTGCCAAGGAGGGCCTGGAACGTGGGCCCGTCCTCGTCCAGGTGGCCCGCGCCGGCTACGCCCCCTCGCTGGCCTGTGAGAGATGCCGCGAACCGGCCCGGTGCACTGCGTGCAGCGGCCCGCTGGCGGTTGCGGGATCCACCGGGAGTTCCGCCGTGCCGCAATGCCGCTGGTGCTCGGCACCGGCCCCAAACTGGAGCTGCGGCACCTGCAACGGAATCCGGCTCCGGCGGGGCGCCACAGGCGCGCTCCGCACGGCAGAGGAACTTGGCCGCGCGTTTCCCGGCACACCAGTGATCACCTCCTCCGGCGACCGGGTGCTGGCCGTCGTCCCGGACGCGAAGGCGCTCGTCGTGGCGACGGTCGGCGCAGAACCCGTCGCTGCCGGCGGTTACGCTGCCGCCCTGCTGCTCGACGGCGACTCGCTGCTGCGCCGTGAAAACCTCCGGGCCGGGGAAGACGCCGTCCGCCGCTGGTTCAACGCCGCGGCCCTCGTCCGGCCTGCCGCCGAGCGGGGCCTGGTGGTCATTACCGCGGACGACACCGCCGGTGTGGGTGCCCTGCTGCGCTGGGATCCGGCGGGCTACGCGCAGCGGGAGCTGGCGCTGCGGCAGGAGCTGCAGCTGCCTCCGGCGGTGCGGATCGCCTCTGTCACCGGCGGCCGGACCGCCGTCGGACACTTCACCTCTGCTGTGGAGGAGCGGCTGGGCGGGCAGGGGATCGTGCTGCGGACCGCCGGACCGGCACCACTGGTACTCGCGGCCGGGCCCGGCGCCGGGGCAGGAGCCGGGGGCGCCGGTAAGGCCGCAGCCCGGGCTGGTGAAGACGTCCGCACCCTGCTGTTCATCCCATACGCGCAGGCCGGAGAAGCCACCAAGGTGATGCGTGCGGTCAAGGCCGCGGCGGCCGCAAAACGCAGCGATGACCCGGTCCAGCTGCGCCTGGACGGCGTCGACGTTCTCTAGCGAGCGTTCCCGGGGAAGCGTTTGCCAGGAACGGCCCGGCGAAGTGCCACAGCCTCCTCGGCGGCTTCCAGCAGCCTCCGCGCGGACTCGTCCCAGCTGAAGTCTGCCGCGCGTTCCACCGACCGGCGTGAGCGTTCCTTCCAGAGCCCGGGGTCCTCCAGTTTCCGCACCGCCGCGGCGAATTCGGCTGGGGAATCCGGGTGGACATAGCTGACCGCGTCGCCGCCGACCTCGCGGAAGATCGGGATGTCGCTGGCGATCACGGGGGTGCCGTGGGACATGGCCTCGACGAGGGGCAGCCCGTAGCCTTCCGCCCGGGAGAGGCTGATCAGGGCGGTGGTGCGGGCCAGCAGCGCCTCGTACTCAGCGTCCGTTACGCCGTTGTGGAACACGATGCTGGCGCCGGCCGGAGCCAGGGCTTCCAGCTCCGTGCGGCGTTCCGGCGTGATGCGGCTGAGCAGGTGCAGCGTCAGGTCGGGCAGTTCCGCCATGCCCCGGATCATGGTCTCCACGTTTTTGTAGGGCATGAACGATCCCATGTAGAGCAACGTCTTGTCCGCCCCGGTGCCGGGATCGCGGGGACTGAGGCCGGGCTGCGGGGCGTTGCCCACGATCCGCACCGGGCGCCTGGTGAGCCGGTACTTTGAGATCAGTGCCGCCGTCGTCGAGCTGATGGTGGCGACGACGTCGGCCCGGTTCAGCAGGAGCCGTTGCGGCCAGTAGGCCTTGTGGTAGAGGCGCCAGAGGATCCGGACCGGCGCCGGGAGGAAGCCGGGCGGGGCGGGGTGCTCGTAGTAGATCAGGTCGTGAAGTGTCAGGACGAGGGCGTATTTCCGGCCCCAGCTTCCCATCGTCTGCATCGGGCACACGACCACGTCGGCGCCGAGTTTGTTGACCCGGCCGGAGACGAACAGCTCCGCCGGGGACAGTGGGCTGCTGATCAGCGTATACGGAACATCCGGCAGCAGGGCCAGTTGCCGGACGTCACTGATCAGCATGGAGACATCCGCGATCCGGGCCGTGGCCGCGATCAGGCTCGCACCGTAGCGGCTGATCCCGTCATGGTGGTCCAGGCGGGTGAAGCGGGCATCGATGAGGATTTTCACGCGGTGTGGTCCTTCAGGAAGCGGCGGATGAAGCCCGCTGCGGGCTCCGGAGTTTCGTAGTGGATGAGGTGCCCGACGCCGGGGATGACGTCCAGGTGGCCGTCCGGCAGCAGGGCGAGGAGTTTGTGCTGGTCCGCGAGGGCGGCGATTTCATCTTGTTCGCCGGCGATGAGGAGGACCGGCAGGGTGAGCCTGCTGGCCACCTCGGAGACGTTGTTGCCCACGGAGGCCTTGAAGGCTTCAAGCAGGCTGTCGCGGTCGGCGAAGGCGGAGAAATAGGCGCTGTGTTGGGCGTGCACGAAACGCCGTAGTGCCTTGTCCGGGGTCTTGGCCATTGCCTCGCTCATCACGCGGACAATCAGCTGGCTGCGCAGCAGGGCTTGCCCGAGCCGGCGGGGGAGCCGGGCAGCGGCCTGGTAGTAGAGGATGGCAAGCTTCGTCATCAGTCCCTTGGCACCCTCAAGGGCGGGGGCGGCGATGGGATTGATGAGGATCAGATTGGCGACGGCACCCGGGTTGCCCGCCACGAAATGGCTCGCGACGATCGACCCGAACGAGTGGCCGAGCAGCACCGTCCCGGGGCCCAGGTCCAGGGCAGCCATGAGTTCGGCGATGAATCGCCCGTAGCGTTCCACGCTGTGTACGTCTGCCTCAAACGCCGCGGAGCTTCCGAAGCCCGGGAGGTCGGGCATGATCAGGCGCATGTCGGGAAGCTGGTCCGCCACCCGGAGCAGGCCGTGGTGGTCACCGCGGAAGCCATGGACCACCAGGATCGTCCGGGTATCGGAGGTGACCCGGAGAGGTTCGTAGCTCCAGTACGCTACGCGCGCGCCGCCCAGGACCACCTCGGCGGCTGCGGTGCGGCCCTCAAGGTCGCTGCTGAACAGGGGCGTAAGAGAGGACTTGGTGTCCACGGTGTCCATTCGGTTGGTCCTAGTTGACATTGTCAGGGTGCGAGCCGGTGCGGAAACCGCGGTCCAGCGCCGCGATATCGGCAAGATCCGTGGCGGAAAGTTCGAAGTCGAACACCGCCCGGTTTTCCCGGATCCGGTCCGAAGAGCTGGCCTTGGGGATCGTGATATTGTCCAGCTGCAGCTGCCAGCGGAGGATGATCTGGGCCGGCGTGCGCTCATGTTCGGCGGCCAGCGCCAGAATCACCGGGTCGCGGAGCACCTGTCCCCGGCCCAGCGGGCTCCACGCCTCCGTGCGGATGCCGAGTGCGTCGTGTTTGTTCCGCAGCTCAGCCTGCTGCAGCCAGGGGTGCAGCTCAATCTGGTTGACGGCCGGGACCACTTCGGCGGTGTCCATCAGCCGGTCCAGATGGTCGGGCTGGAAGTTCGACACCCCGATCGCGCGGACCTTGCCCTCGTGGTAAAGCGTTTCCATGGCCCGGTAGCTCTCCGCGAACAGCCCCCTTCCGGGGCAGGGCCAATGGATGAGGTACAGGTCGATGTACTCCAGTCCGAGGTTGGCCATGGATGTATGGAATGCCCGCATCGTCGCGTCGTATCCGTGATCGTCGTTCCAGACCTTGGTGGTGACGAAGAGATCCGCGCGGGACAGGGCGGAGGACAGTTCCCCGGACCCGCCACCGGCTCCCTCGAACCCGGCGAGGCCGCCGATGGCCTTGCCGACTCCGCTTTCGTTGCCGTACATGGCTGCCGTATCAAAGTGCCGGTAGCCGGCTTCCAGTGCCATGGTCACCAGCCCGGTGGCCTCCTCGGGTGGGACTTTGTACAGCCCGAAACCCAGCCGCTCAATCAGCACGCCGTTGTTCAGGGTCGTCCGAGGCGAGATTCTCATAGCAACGACTCTACCCATTGCCACAGCGGCACTCCTGCGGGCAGGTGGTCGGGGGCTGCCACGGCGCTGCCTGCCGGCCGGCTCAGGAGAGGCCGTCGAACCGTGTCAACCGCCGGGCGCTGGCTTCGTCGAGGATCAGATCCGTGGCCAGGCCGGCGGCGAGCGCTCCGCGCAGGCCGTTGATCTTGGACGCGCCGGATACCACGCAGATCCGCCGCCGGACCTGGCGCAGTTGCGCGAGGTCCGGCCCGGTGGACCGCTCGTTGAGGACGATTCCGTCCGAGGAACCATCCGCGCGGAAGAACACCGTGGCCACGTCGCCGACGACCTCCGACCTGGCCAGGATGTTCAGATCGTCCTCATCGAGGTAGCCGCCCGCATAGACGTGGCTGGGGTAGTCGGCATCGACTGATCCGACGCCGAAAATGGCGATGCTCATCCGGGCCTGAAGTTCGAGGATGCGTTGCACACTGCGCTCATTCCACATCGCTTTCTTCGTCGCGGCGTGGTCGAAAAACGCAGGCACCGGGAACTGCTCCACCCGTGCCCCGTATGCGCTGCCGAAGCGGCGCATGATGTCCGAGGCGTAGGTGATGCCGGTGGTCTGCATGTTTCCGGCTCCGTTGAGCTGGACGATCACGCTGTCGTGCGTGATCTTCCGGGTCAGATGCCGGCTGACCGCGCTCAGGGTTGAGCCCCAGGCGACACCGATGATGGCGTTCGAATCCACGAGCGGGCCGATGGTGCGGGCCGCCTGCATGGCCACTCTGTCCAGAGTTTCCGCCTCATTCAGGGTGTCCACTACCGGGACGACGTGAACATCCACCTTGAACTCGGCCCGGATCATGCGCTCGAGCTCGGGGCCGGTGTCGAGCGGGCTGCGGATCTGGACCTGCACCAGACCGGATTCCCGGGCCGAGGAAAGCAGCCGGGAGACGGTGGATCGGGAGGTCCGGAGTTCCCGCGCAATCGCGTCCATCGTCAGGTCCTGGAGGTAGTACAACTGGGCCGCGCGGAGGGCGTCGGAGTGGCGTGAGCTCAATTCGCATTTTCCGTCCTGCACGTTTGTGCATAGTGCTTGACTCCATTTTCCATTATTCCAAACAATAGTCTTGAACGGCGGCGCGCCTTTGGCGCGCCGCGCAAAGCCAAACCCAAGGGAGCAGTGTTGGGAAACAAGGATTCAGCCAACCAGGAGCCGGCAAGCACGCGCCCGCCGGTGCAGAGCCTGCGGAGGCGGCCGAAGGCCCAGGTGCTGATCATCGGCGGCGGAATCAACGGAGTGGGCACTTTCCGTGATCTGGCCCTGCAGGGCGTGGATGTAGCGCTGGTGGAGCGCGGTGACTACTGCCAGGGCGCCAGCGGTGCCTCTTCGCACATGATCCATGGCGGCATCCGGTACCTCGAGAACGGGGAGTTCCGGCTCGTCCGGGAATCCGTGGTCGAGCGCAACCGGCTGCTGCGCATCGCTCCGCATTACGTCAAACCGTTGCAGACCACGATCCCCGTCTTCAGCACGTTCTCCGGCGTCCTGGCGGCGCCGCTTCGTTTCCTGACGCATAAGCAGCAGGGCGCACCCAAGGAGCGCGGCGCCTTCCTGATCAAGCTGGGCCTGACTCTGTATGACTTCTTCTCCCGGGACGGCGGAACCGTGCCGCGCCACCAGTTCCGCGGACGCAAGCGGGCGTTGGCCGAGTTGCCGCGGCTGCATCCCGGCGTCAAATATGCCGCCACCTACTTCGACGCTTCCGTCCACAACCCGGAGCGGCTGACCCTCGACGTGCTGCAGGACGGCGAACGCGCCGGCGCTTCCGGGGGCAAGGCCCGCGCCAGCAACTACGTCTCGCTCGACTCGATGGAAGGCGCTGCCGGTTCCGGAACCGGCAGCACGGTGAGGCTCCGCGACGAACTGACCGGCGAGCGCTTCGACTTCACCGCGGAGGTGATCGTCAACACCACGGGCGCGTGGGTCGATCTGACCAACGAAGCCATGGGTGCCCCGTCCTCCTTCATGGGCGGCACGAAAGGCTCGCACATCGT
>JAODMA010000099.1 GCA_025464545.1 Arthrobacter sp.
CCACCAGCGGCAATGCGTTCCAGGCCCGCTACGTGGAAGCCGCCGAAGGTTCCGACGGCACCGGCGTCTACGTCAAGAGCACCCAGCTCGGCGACGCCGAGGGCCGGATCGTTTACCAGCCGGACCACCCGCTGGCCGATGCCGACGGCAATGTCCGGTACCCGGCGATCGACATGGCCGAGCAGATGGGCGCGCTCATCATCGCCCAGCGCGGTTACCAGGCCAACGCGCAGGTCGTGGACCGCGCCCGCGAGACGTATATGGCTGCCCTTGAGATTGGAAGATCCTGATGCCTGTTTCCCCGATCGCCCCCGTCCAGGGCGTGCTTCCCTCGAATTTCGTCTCCGGAACCGGTGCAGTTTCCGGCACCGACGGGTCCGGCTTCGCGAGCACCCTGACCGGCGCCGTGGACAACCTCCAGCAGCTGCAGTCGACGTCGAAGGAGCTGGCCGTCTCGGCGGTCACCGGCGACCTGAGCGACATCCACAACGCGACCCTGGCGTCCAGCCGCGCCCAGATCACCCTTGAGCTCATGGCAACCGTGCGCAACAAGGGTGTCGACGCCTTCAACGAGATCATGAGGATGCAGGCCTGATGCCTCCGCAGATTACTGGCTTTTTCCAGCGCTTCGGCGCGGGCCTCAAAGGATTCACCGCCGGGCAGCGGACCATCGCCGTCATCGGCGCCGCCCTGTTGGTGGTCGGCGTGATCGCCCTGTCCGCGTGGCTGACCAAGCCCGCCCTGACCCCGCTGTTCTCCGGCCTCAAGGACACGGACGCCAACGGCATCGTGGAGCTGCTGCGCAAGGACAACGTGCCGTACGAACTCAGCGACGGCGGCTCCACCATCCTGGTGCCCCAGGAAAAGGTCTACGACGAACGCCTCAAGGCGGCTGCTGCCGGCCTCCCCACCGCGGCCGCCACCGGCTACTCGCTGCTGGACAAAATGGGCGTCACGTCCTCTGAGTTCCAGCAGTCAGTCACCTACAAGCGGGCCCTCGAAGGCGAACTGGCCAGCACCATCTCGGCCATGGACGGTGTGAACACCGCCGCCGTCCGCCTGGCCATCCCGGAGAAAACCGTCTTCGTGTCCACGACCCCCGACACCACCGCCTCCGTGTTCGTGGAAACCACACCCGGCTCCACGCTCTCCGGCGATAAGGTGCAGGCGATCGTGCACCTGACCTCGGCCGCCATCGAAAACCTCAAGCCCACCAACGTCTCCATCGTCGACTCGCAGGGCAACGTGCTGTCCTCGGTCGGCGGCGGAGCAGTGGGTTCCTCGTCGAAGCAGGCCAGCGACTTCCAGCAGCGCACGTCCGACGCCGTCAAGGCCGTCATGGACCGCGTGGTCGGTCCCGGAAACTCCACCGTGGCAGTGGCCGCGGACGTCACCGGCGAATCGGCCCAGCAGAAGAGCGAAACCTTCTCCAACGCCGAAGGTGCCCTGCCGCTCAGCGAGTCCTCCAAGACGGAGAAATACACCGGAACCGGGGGAGGAGCCGCAGGGGTCCTCGGCCCGGACAACATTGCCGTTCCCGGCGGCACCAGCGGGGACGGCAGCTTCGACTCCTCCACCGCCACCAAGAACAACGCCGTCAACAAGGTCACCGAGGACCGGGTGATTCCACCGGGCGCCATCAAACGCCAGACAATTTCCGTGGCCGTCAACCAGACCGCCGCCGGTGGACTGAACCTGGCCTCGCTGACCGCGCTGGTCACCTCAGCCGCCGGTATTGACACGGCACGGGGCGACGTCGTCACCGTGGAGGTCGTGCCGTTCAGCACCGCCGCCGCGGACCAGGCCGCCGCCTCCCTCGAGGCAGCCAAAGCCGAGGCCGAAGCCCAGAAGCAGGCGGCATTCTTCGGGACGCTCATCACCGCCGGCAGCATCCTGCTGGGGCTGCTGATCCTGGCGCTGGTCATCACGATCGTGCTCCGCCGCCGCCAGAAGCGCGAACCGGTGGACCTTGGCGAACGGCTGGACCTGGACGTCCTGCCCGTCATGCCGGTCGTCACGGCCCTTCCGCCGGCGCCGGCAACGTCGGCCATTCCGCTCACCGCACTTCCTCCGCTTCCGGGCCCGCCGCCCGAACAGCTGGAGGCCGAGCGCCGCCGCGCCGAGATCGACAGCATGGTTGCCGCCAACCCGGAGAAGGCCGCCGACTACCTGCGCAGCCTCATGGATGACAGGCAGCCGGTATGAAACTAGCCGAAGTCACCCTCACCGGCACCCAGCGTGCCGCCGTCGTGCTGATGCAGATGAGCTCCGAGAACGCCGCCAAGGTCATGGCCCAGTTCACGGATTCCGAGGCGGAAGACATAGCCGCAGAGATCGTCCGGCTCCGGAAGGTCGACCCGGACGTGGCCGAGCAGATCATGATGGATTTTCACCATGCCGCGTTGTCCAGCCCCCGGCAAGCCCGGGGCGGCCGCGAACTCGCCGAAGGCCTGCTCGAAGCCTCCTTCGGATCCGAAAAGGCTGCCGGGCTGATCAACCGGCTGACGGTCAACATGGCCGGGAAGTCCTTCGAGTTCCTCGAGGACCTTGAGCCGGTGCAGGTTCTGGCCCTGATCGACGGCGAATTGCCGCAGACCATCGCGCTGGTCCTGGCCCACCTCAGTCCCCGCAAGGCCTCCGCCGTGATGGCCGGGCTGCCGGGCTCGCTGCGGGCCGACGTCGCCCTCAGCATCGCGACGATGGGTTCCGGCGCGCCGGAAGCGATCGGGATCGTGGCGGACACCCTCAAGCTGCGCGGCGGCGCCGCCGTTTCGCAGCAGGCTTCCAAGGTGGTGGGCGGCATCCAGCCGCTGCTGGAGATCATCAACCGGACCGATGCCGGCACGGAACGCTCCGTCCTTGACGGCCTGGACCTGCTGGATCCGGAACTCGCCGTGGAAATCCGCGCCCAGATGGTGACGTTCGACGACGTCGTGAAGCTGGAACGCAAGGACGTCCAGCTGGTGCTCCGTGGCCTGGACGCGTCCGTGCTGGCCGTGGCCATGAAGGGCGCCTCCGAGCCGGTCCTGGAAACCATCACCACCAACGTCTCCGGCCGCAACCTGGAAATCCTCGAATCCGAGATCGCCGCCCTGGGTCCGCTGCGTGCCTCCCAGATCGAAGAAGCCCGCGCAGCCGTGGTCCGGTCCATGCGCGAACTCGACGCGGAAGGTTCCATCACCATCCAGCGCGGGGACGAAGAAGACTATGTTTATTGACGGGGCCGCAGCCGGCACCGCTCCGGCCCGAATTGTGTTCCCGTCGCTCCGCTCCAGCGGGCCGGCCAGCGAACAAGCCGGCTACACCGAGGGCCATGCCGCCGGCTACGCGGCCGGCGTCCGCGCCGCCGCGAAGGAACAGCGCCGCTGGCGGGACCGGATGGC
>JAODMA010000105.1 GCA_025464545.1 Arthrobacter sp.
GTCCACAGGGTGGGCATGCCTGCCGCCGCCAAAAAGCGTCAGGCGAAGGAGCGTCCATCGGGAGCGCCCGCGCTCAGTTGGCCTGTCCGGGATTCACAGGTGCCGCACAGGATCCCCAAAGCCCCGCCTAACCGCCAGAACGGAGAGTTGTCCCATGGCCACCTCGCACTCCATGACAGACAACCTTCCTCAACTGGCTCATCCGGACGGTTCCCCCATCCGTGCCCTTGTGGTGGACGACGAACCGAGCCTGTCCGAGCTCATGAGCATGGGTTTGCGGATGGCCGGCTGGTCCGTGGCCGTCGCCGCCGACGGGCCCGAAGCGGTTAAGGTCGCCAAAGACTTCCGCCCCGACGTGCTGGTGCTGGACGTCATGCTTCCCGGGTTCGACGGCGTCGAGCTGCTCGGGCGGATCCGAGCCTTCGCACCAGAGGTTCCAGCCCTGTTTCTGACCGCCAAGGACGACGTCCACGACCGGATCATCGGCCTGGCAGCCGGCGGTGACGACTATGTCACCAAGCCGTTCAGCATGGAGGAAGTCCTGCTGCGCCTGCACCGGCTGGTGCAGCGGTCCGGCGTGGCGGCCATGCATACAGCGGAACTCGTGGTCGGTGACCTCGTGCTCAATGTCGACACCCGGGAAGTCACCCGGGCAGGCGAGGAACTGCACCTCACGGCGACGCAGTTCGAACTGCTGCGCTATCTCATGGAGAACCCCAAACGCGTCATCAGCAAGGCGCAGATCCTGGACCGGGTCTGGGATTATGACTTCGGTGGACAGGCCAACATCGTCGAACTGTACATTTCGTATCTCCGCAAGAAGATCGACGTCAACCACCCGCCGATGATCCATACGGTGCGCGGCGCAGGTTACGTCCTGAAGCCGGCGGACTGATCCGTGTCCAACCTCTCCGGCAAGGTCCGCAATCGCGGGCGCAATTGGCGGGACCCTGCCACCTGGCACCTGCGCACCCGGCTGGTCCTGGTCGCCATGGCGCTGCTGGTGGCAATCTGCGGCGCTATCGGGCTGTTCAGCTATGCCTCCATGGATTCGTTCCTGACCCGCCAGCTGGACGGACGCCTTGGACAGGTTTCGCGGATATCCAATGACGCGGGTCGTCCCCCGAACGGCAACCCGGCAGGCCGGCCGGATCCCCTGGAAGCCAGAGGCCAAGGAATAGGTACATTGACTGCGCGTATCGACGGCAGTGCCGTCAGCAGTGCAGGATTCCTTGCGGGGGACGCCACCCGGAAAAGCCTCTCGCCCGACGACGAACAAATCCTCCTCGCGCTCGCACCCGACGGCGTCCCTGTTGATCGCACACTCTCCTCCGGGGCGTACCGGCTGACTGCCGTGCAATCCCCCCAGGGGGACGTCATCGTGACCGGACTGCCACTGGCTGAGAAGCAGAGCACCCTGTCCTCGCTCGTATGGACCATGGTGGTGGTGTCAGCCGGCGGCCTCGTCCTCATCGGCCTCGCCGGGACCGTACTCATCCGGCGCACCATGAAGCCGCTGGAGCAGTTATCTGAGGTGGCAACGAAAGTTTCCCGCCTCCCGCTCGACGCCGGCGAGGTGGCCCTCGCGGTGCGGGTTCCGGCGTCGGCCGCCCATCCCGGCACGGAAGTAGGCAGCGTGGGATACGCGCTGAACCAGATGCTGGACAACGTCTCCAACGCGCTCGAATCACGGCAACTCAGCGAAATGAAAGTGCGCCAGTTCGTGGCCGACGCCTCGCACGAGCTGCGGACCCCGCTGACGGCCATCCGCGGCTACACCGAGCTGATGCGGATGACCGAGCATTTCACTCCGGACGGTGAGAAGTCCCTGGCCCGGGTGCAAAGCCAGTCCGAGCGGATGACTGCGCTGGTTGAGGACCTGCTGCTGCTAGCCCGCCTGGACGAGGGGCAGCCACTCAAGCTCAGCGATGTGGACCTCACCCAGCTGGCGATCGAAACAGTCAGCGACGAAAAGGTCATGGCCCCGGACCACGCCTGGCGGCTGGAACTTCCGGAGGAGCCGGTGGTGGTCCGCGGCGACGCCACGCAGCTCCAGCAGGTACTGGCGAACCTGCTGTCCAACGCGCGGAAGCACACTGCTCCCGGGACGACGGTGGTAACGGGCGTGATGCGTTCAGCCGATGGGAGCGCGGTCGTCACGGTCACCGACAACGGCGACGGGATCCCCGGCGAATTTGTAGGCACGGTATTTTCGCGCTTTGCCCGCGCGGACGCCGCCCGCAAGAACCCGGCGGTTGCAACGGCGGCAGCCGGTGCCGTCGGCAAGGCAGTCGGCTCCGGCGGGGCCGGCGGATCCGGGACTCCGACCATGGCGCCGGCGCCCACGGCCGAAGGGACCAGCGGGCTTGGCCTGTCGATCGTGCAGTCGATTGTTGAAGCGCACGGAGGCACCGTCGAAGTCGACTCCCGCCCGGGCCGGACCGAGTTTGCCGTACGGCTCCCCGGAAGCCCGCGGGAGACCTAGCCCGCGCCACGGCCACGCCGCCGAAGAAGCGCAAGGCAACACACCGACCCCGCTTTATCCGTTACCAAAATGT
>JAODMA010000117.1 GCA_025464545.1 Arthrobacter sp.
GTAACAGTCAAGACTCATTGCGCGCCGGTGTCACTTCCGGCGCCGGCCGGCATCCTCCCCGCTAGTATGGCTCCAATGATGGGGCCGAGCGGCCGGCCGTGAAAGGTTCCACAAATGAAGGCTCTACCAGTAGAACCGAGCAATGTTCCCGTTGCTATAGGTTCCCGGATCCGTGCCGCCCGGCAGTCGCAGCGGCTGACCATCGAGCAGGTGGCCGACGCGACAGGTTTGACCAAGGGTTTCCTCAGCCGGGTCGAGCGCGACCTGACCTCGCCCTCCGTTGCCTCGCTCGTGACGCTGTGCCAGGTGCTCTCCATTTCGATCGGCGACCTTTTTGCCGCCCCCGAAACGCACCTGACCAAGCAGAATGAAGGTCCCCGGATCTCCTTGGGCGGTGAGGGGATCGTCGAGCGGTTGCTGACCGCCCGCTCGGAGCGCCGGGTCCAGATCATCCAGGCGGTAATTGAGCCGCGGGGCCGCGGCGAATCGGAGCTGTACGCCGTCGACTTAGACGTCGATGTGTTGCAAGTGATCTTGGTCAGCATTCTGCTTATCCTCACCAATGAGGAGTTCGAGCTTTAGGCCGGAGACACCGTGACGTTCCCCGGCCGGGAGCCGCACACCTGGGTGAACCCCACGGACGACGCCGTGGAGGTCCTCTGGGTGCTGGTCCCCGCCGCGAGCCGCTAGTGCTCCGTCGCGAGACGCCCGCCGCGAGAGCACGCTCTGCGGTCGGCCGCCCGTCCTTTGTCCACGCTCTTCAGTCCAGTTTCCAGTCCACCGGGGGTCCCATGAACAAGCCCAAGCTCATCTTCCTGTCCGCGGCGCTCGCTGCAGTGGTCGGCCTCAGCGCGTGCGGCGCACCTGGTCAGGCCGGGCAATCCGGGCAGGGCGCCTCGCAATCCTCGGCCGCAGGAAGCCAGGCGGCATCGTCCTCCCCCCCGGCATCGACGTCCTCCCCGGCACAGTCGGCCACCCCTACGGGCTCTCCCTCGGCGTCGGCCACTCCGTCCGTGGCGAAGCCGACGCCGAGTCCGGACGGCTCTGCCGGGCTGACCTCGTTTACTTTTCCCGACGGGCACGTGTCCTTCTCCTACCCGAAGAACTGGACCATCAGGGTGGAGAAAACCGCCCCGTCGGCCAACCGGCCCCCCGGGGTCGATCCAGTTCAGGCGGTGCTGGCCGACGAGACTGGCAATGAACTGCTCGCCATTACAAGCAATGCCTACGGCGGTGGCGCGTCGGGACCGGTGCTCCGCACGGTGATCGATAACGCCCCCGTGCCCGGGCTCAAGGACACCTCCGGCGGGCAGCTCGACTTCGGGTTCGCCTTTGACTCATTCGCCGACCACCCGGAGTTCCATATGGGCATCCGCAGGAGCCGTGAATTCGAGCCTTCGCCGGAGAGCTCCGGATCGACCTTCGTACCGATGGCTAACGGGCTTCTGGACGCCCACGTTCTCTTCGATACTCCGGCCTTCCCCTCAATCGACGCCGCAAAGGCCTGGATGGCCACGGAGCAGTACCTCGAGCTGAAACGGCTGCTGCTCAGCGTCAAATACCAGTAAGGGGTGGGGCGAGGGTCCGGGCGGGGGACCAAGCCGTCTTTTTCGTTGACTAGGCAAAGCTTCGTAAGTAAACAAAGGGTGCGCAATACGAAACTTCGAGTGTATGATGGCTGTCACACCCGTCGGTCAATCCTCGAAGGAGAGCGTTTCTTTTGGAAGAGCTGCGCATCGAGGCCAATGGCAACCTTGGCCCCATCGATTCATCCCGCATTCCCCGTTACGCCGGAGCTGCCACCTATGCCCGCCTGCCCCGGCTGGACCAGGTCGCCAAGGCCGACGTGACAGTGGTGGGCGTCCCCTTCGACTCCGGCGTCTCCTACCGCCCCGGCGCCCGCTTCGGCGCAAACCACGTCCGGGAAGCTAGCCGCCTGCTGCGCCCGTATAACCCGGCGTGGGACGTCAGCCCGTTCGAGAATATCCAGGTTGCCGACGCCGGCGACATGGCGGTCAACCCCTTCAACATCAACGACGCCATCGAGACCATCCAGCAGAATGCGCTGGACCTGACGGCCTCCGGCAGCAAGCTGCTGACCCTAGGCGGCGACCACACGATTGCGCTGCCGCTGCTGCGCGCCGCCGCGGAACGCGCCGGCGAACCCGTGGCCATGCTCCACTTCGACGCGCACCTGGACACCTGGGACACCTACTTCGGCGCCGAATACACCCACGGAACGCCGTTCCGCCGCGCCGTCGAGGAAGGCATCCTGGACACCGAGGCGATCAGCCACATCGGCACCCGCGGACCGCTGTACGGCAAGAAGGACCTCGACGACGACCACCGCTTCGGCTTCGGGATCGTCACCTCCGCCGACGTTTACTACCAGGGCGTGCTGGAAACCGTCGCCAAGGTCCGTGACCGGATCGGCAACCGCCCCCTCTACATCTCGGTGGACATCGACGTCCTGGACCCGGCGCACGCACCGGGCACCGGAACGCCGGAAGCCGGCGGCATCACCAGCCGCGAGCTGCTTGAAATCATCCGCGGCTTCCGTGGCATGAACCTGGTGGGCGCCGACGTCGTCGAGGTCGCCCCCGCCTACGACCATGCCGACATCACCGGTGTTGCCGCGAGCCACGTCGCCTACGAACTCATCACCCTGATGGCGGACCGCGCCGTGCCGGGGGACAGGCTCGGCGCAGCGAACGGCTACGCGGCCCAGGCCCTCGGCCAGGAATCCCGCCGTCCGGCCGGCTTCGCGGCGCCGTCGGCAGTGCACCGGTGAGCGGTGTGCGCAACGGCGGCGATCTCGTCGTCGAAACCCTCGAAGCGCTCGGCGCGAAGACCGTCTTCGGCATCCCGGGTCAGCACGCCCTGGGCCTTTTCGACGCCATGGGGCGCGGGAACCTGCACTTTGTCTCCTCCCGGGTGGAAAACAATTCGGCCTTCGCCGCGGACGGGTACTCCCGCGCCACCGGCGAAGTCGGCGTCCTGTTCCTCTCCACCGGCCCAGGCGCGCTGACCTCCCTGGCCGGGCTGCAGGAGGCCTACGCCACCGGGGTGCCCATGGTGGTGGTGGCCAGCCAGATTCCGCTCGAAGGGCTTGGCGCACGCCGCAAGGGCATGCTGCACCAGCTCGATGACCAGAAGGCCTCGGCGGCCAACGTCACCAAGAGCCAGCGCCTCATCCAGCATGCCTCCGGCATCCCCTCGGCCATCCAGGACGCCTGGACCGAGGCGATCTCCTCGCCGCAGGGTCCGGTCTGGCTCGAAATCCCGCAGAACGTTCTCCTGGACCCCATCATGGTGCCACCGGTGGAGGACGCCCTCGCCGAGGTGGCGGATAACCCGCCCCGCGTGGAACTTGTCCGCGAAGCCGTCAAATGGCTCTCGACGGCGGAACGTCCCGCCATCATCGCCGGCGGCGGCACCCGCCGCGGCCGGGCCGAGAAGTCGTTGCTCTCCATCGCGGAGAAGCTGCGCGCGCCGGTGATCTGCACTCCGGGCGGCAACGGTGCGTTCCCCTGGAACCACGAGCTCTCACTCCAGTCCTGGATCGAGGACCAGTACATGACGGAGTTGCTCGAAGACGCCGACGTGCTGATCGTCGTCGGCTCCTCGCTGGGTGAAGTGACGTCCAACTACTTCACCTTCGAACCGCGCGGCCGGATCATCCAGATCGACGCCGAACCCCGCGTGCTCGAATCCAACCGCCCCGGCCTCGGCATCCGGGCCGACGCGGGGCAGGCCCTGG
>JAODMA010000120.1 GCA_025464545.1 Arthrobacter sp.
GATCCGGACGGAGCGCCGCGATCCTGCGGCGGAATCCCTCCACGCCCTCCGCCCGCATCCGCACGTCGGTGCCCTTGGAGGCGAGGTACCCCATTTGAAAATAGTCGTCCCGGAACAGGGCCAACAGGGCCTCGCCCTGCCCGAATGCCGGCACGATTCCCGCCACTTCGCCCCGCTCGGAAGGATAACGGGGCAACCGGAACCACCAGGCGTCGAAGGGTACGGGATATTCCTTCGGTACCAGCCCCGCCTGGCGGCGCAGCGTTGAGTGGCGGCCGTCCGTGGCAACGACCAGATCCGCCCGGAGCTCTCCCTCGACACCGTCCGCGGTCCGGTAGCGGACTCCGGCAACGCGCCCGCCGCTCCGGACCAGCGCGGTGGCCTGGTGGTTCATCCTTAGGCTGAAGAACGGTTCCTGGGCAGCGGCTTTTGCCAGGAAGTTGAGGAAGTCCCATTGCGGCATCATCGCGACGTAGTTGTACGGGGGACGCAGCGAATCGAAGTTGCCCATGGTCACGGGTGGCCCGCCCGGTACCGGAAAAGCGACACTGCTCAACCGGCTCTGCGGCAGCCGGCGGAACTCATCGCCCAGCCCGAGCTCGTCGATCAGCCGGATGGTGGCGGCGTGGACGGTGTCGCCGCGGAAATCCCGGAAGAAGTCCCCATGCTTTTCCAATACCGTCACGGTCACTCCGGCCCGTGCCAGCAGCAGGCCCAGCATCATGCCGGCCGGACCGCCGCCGGCCACCACGCATCCGGTCTTCTCCATGGCCCCACGGTACGCCGCTGCGGCCGCGAGCGGGAGCAGTTTTCGCTGCGGATTCGGCAGGACACAGTTGAGCCGCATTGACACTGCTGGCTAGGCTTTGGGTCATGCGTGAACTCCAGGCAAAGATCATTGAAGAAATGGGCGTGCAGCCCCGGATCGACCCCGCCGAGGAGGTGCGCAAACGCGTCACATTCCTGAAGGAGTACCTCAAGGCGACCCATACCAAGGGTTTCGTGCTCGGAATCTCGGGCGGCCTGGATTCCTCCCTGGCCGGGCGGCTGGCCCAGTTAGCGGTCGACGAGCTCGAAGCCGAAGGGGTGGACGCGGACTTCGTGGCCGTCAGGCTTCCCTACGGCGTGCAGCACGACGAGCACGATGCGCAGGCAGCGCTGGACTTCATCGGCGCGGAGACGGAGTGGACCTTCAACATCGCCCCTGCCGTGGACGGCTTCGAGCAGGAGTTCGAGAAGACCACGGGCGAGCAGGTTTCTGATTTCACCAAGGGCAACATGAAGGCGCGCTCCCGGATGATTGCGCAGTACGCGCTCGCCGGCGAACACAACTACCTCGTGATCGGCACGGACCACGGCGCCGAATCCGTGACCGGGTTCTTCACCAAGTACGGCGACGGCGGCGCGGACGTGCTGCCGCTGTTCGGGCTAAACAAGCGCCAGAACCGGGCGCTTCTCGCCGAGCTGGGTGCGCCGGCGCGCATCTGGGACAAGGTGCCCACCGCCGACCTCCTCGACGGCAAACCCGGCCGGACCGACGAGGACGAACTCGGCCTCAAGTATGACGAGATCGACGACTACCTGGAGGGCCGTGAGCTGCCGGACGAGGTGGCCGAACGCATCGAGCAGAAGTACCTCCGGACCCGCCACAAACGCACCGTTCCGGTCACCCTGGGCGACACCTGGTGGCAGCACGAAGGCCCCGAGGAGCCCCGGGTAGGGCTTTGAGCCGAGAAGAACCACGACGTCGAGGGCTCCTTACCGGGGCGCATTGACCCCGTAGGGGCGACCACGGCGTCCGCGGGCGGCGCGTCCGTGTCAATGCCCCCGGAAGGGCTGCTGACGCCTTGCCGTTGGGCCCTACCGGCTGCCCTGCAGCAGGGTCGAAATCCGGTGGGCTTCGTCCATCAGCAGCCGGCCCAGCTGCGCCTGCCGCTCCTGCCGGAAACGCGGCTCAATACCGGTCAGGGACAAGGCCCAAGCAGGGCGGCCGCGCTGGTCGAACACCGCGGCGCCCATCCCCCAGCTTCCCTCCAGCACCAGCCCCGGGTTCACGGAATAGCCCGCCTGCCGCGTGGCCTCCAGGTTCTGGCGGACCAGCGACTCGGTGTGGGCCGCCGCGAAGCTGCCCGCATGCGCGGCCCAGTCGGCCAGCAGTTCCTCCTGTTCCTCTCCGGGAAGGAACGCCATGATGGCGGTGCCGGCGGAGGCGACTCCGAGCGGGAAACGGACGCCCTCGTGCAGGACGAAGGAACGCACCGGAAAGCTCCCTTCCTCGCGCAGCAGGCACACCGTCTCGGTCCCGCGGCGGATCGAGAAGAACGCGCTTTCGCCGGTCTCCTCGGCCAGCCGCCGGAGGCTGGGCCGGGCAATATCCTCCAGCGGGAACCGCGCCGAGGCCACCGACCCCATCAGCAGAATCTCCGGCCCCAGAACCCAGTTGCCGCTGCCCGGCTCCTGGTCCAGCAGGCCCTCCGCCGCCAGCGAGCTCAGCAGCCGGTGCGCGGTGGGGCGGGTAAGACCCGATTCTCGGACCAGTTCCACCAGCGGGGAACCTTCGGGCTTGCGTCCGACAATGCGCAGCAGCGCCGCCACCCGGCTGACCACCTGGGCGCCCTGGACTGGTACGGCGTTCATATTTCACCTCAGTATTCGTCAAATCATCCATATTATGGATGCTGTTCATCGTAGCGTCCACACTGTAAAAATGCGCTAACTACGGCAGGTTTGCGGCGTTGACAGTGGTCCACGGCGCACCCTAGGCTCCTTCCTCAGATGAACAGTCCACAACGTGGATTGATGGCGAGAGCTCAACGAGGAGATGGAAGATGTCCAAGGTGAAATCCAGCGCGGCCGCCGCGCTGCAGGACGTACTGCGGGACGGCATGACGCTCGCTGTCGGCGGCTTCGGCCTCAGCGGCATTCCCGCGGACCTGATCGAGGCCGTCAGGGATTCCGGCGTCAAAGGCCTCACGGTCGTTTCCAACAACATGGGCGTAGACGGCAAGGGCCTCGGCGTCCTGATCGAGGCTGGCCAGGTCCGCAAGGTCATCGCCTCCTACGTGGGCGAAAACAAGCTCTTCGCGGAGCGGTACCTAGCCGGAAAGCTCGAAGTCGAGTTCACCCCGCAGGGCACGCTCGCCGAGCGCCTCCGCGCCGGCGGTGCCGGCATCCCTGCCTTCTACACCAAGACCGGACTCGGCACGCTCGTCGCCGAAGGCAAGCCATTGGCGGAGTTCGACGGCGAGACTTTCGTCCAGGAACGGGCCATCAAGGCCGATGTCTCCCTGGTCCACGCGCACACCGCGGACACCGACGGAAACCTGATCTACCGCTACACCGCGCAGAACTTCAACCCCGTAGTGGCGGCGGCCGGTGCTGTGACTGTCGCGGAGGCCGAGGTAATCGTGGAACCCGGCGAGCTCGACCCGAACCACATCGTCACGCCGGGGGTCTTCATCCAGCGCCTCGTGCAGGCCAGCGGCCGGGTCAAGGACATCGAACAGCGGACGGTCCGTCCCCGGGCCGAAGCCTCATCCGCCACCGTCTAATCCGGCCTCTGCGCCGGCCCCTCAAATTTTCAGGAGAATCATCATGGCTTGGACCCGGAACGAAATGGCCGCCATCGCTGCCGAAGAACTCAACGACGGCGACTACGTCAACCTCGGCATCGGCATCCCCACCCTGGTCGCCAACAACCTGCGCGACGGCGTCCGCGTCGTCCTGCAGAGCGAGAACGGCCTGCTCGGCATGGGCCCCTTCCCGTACGAAGGCGAAGAGGACGCCGACCTCATCAACGCCGGCAAGCAGACGGTCACTGTGCTTCCCGGCGGCAGCATCTTTGACTCGTCCACGTCTTTCGGCATGATCCGCGGCGGACACGTGAAGGTCGCCGTCCTCGGCGCCATGCAGGTCTCGGGCAACGGCGACCTCGCCAACTGGACCATCCCCGGCAAGATGGTCAAGGGCATGGGCGGCGCCATGGACCTCGTCGCCGGCACCCCACGCGTCGTGGTGCTCACCGAGCACAATGCCAAGGACGGCACCGCCAAGATCGTTAATGAATGCACCCTGCCGCTGACCGGCCTGAGCTGCGTTGACCGCATCATCAGTGACCTCGCGGTCTTCGACCTGGAAAAGTCCGACGGCGGCGAACGCCGGCTCACCCTCACCCGCCTGGCTCCGGGGGTCACCGTGGAGGAGATCCGCGAGAAGACCGAGGCAGAGTTCGACGTCGCGCTTGAAGACACCCCGGATGCGGCGCCCGAATTCGAGGGAGCACCGGCATGAGCCTGCGCGAACAGTTCGGCAAGGACGTTCTGCTCACCGGCTGGGGACACAGCCGCTTCGGGAAACTGACCGACGAAACCCTGGAATCCCTGATCGTCCAGGTCGCCACCGAGGCGATCGGCAACGCCGGCATCGAGCCCGGGCAGCTGGACGAGATCTACCTCGGCCAGTTCAACTCCGGCATGATGCCGCTGGCTTTCCCGTCCTCGCTCGCGTTGCAGGTTTCGGAACAGCTCGCCAACGTTCCGTCCACCCGCGTCGAGAACGCCTGCGCCTCCGGATCGGCCGCCTTCCAGCAAGGCACCAAGTCCCTGCTGGCCGGGACGGCCAAGACCGTACTGGTGATCGGCGCCGAGAAGATGACACAGGCTGGAGCCGATGTAGTGGGCGCCGCGCTCCTGGGTGCCGACTACGACATGGCGGGCAAATCCTCCACCACGGGCTTCACCGGGCTCTTCGCCGAAGTCGCCAAGCACTACGCGAAGCGCTACGGCGACGATGCGGGCCAAATGGGTCACGGAAAGCTCGGCGACGTTCTGGGCACGATCGCGGCGAAGAACCACCGCAACGGCGTGGACAACCCGTATGCCCAGCTCCGCCGGGACCTCGGCGAGGAGTTCTGCCGGACCGTTTCGGACAAGAACCCCGTGGTCGCGGATCCGCTGCGCCGCACCGACTGCTCCCCTGTCTCGGACGGCGCCGCCGCCGTCGTGCTGAGCCTCGCCCCGACCGGCGGAACCACCGCCCCGGTCCGGCTCGCGGGCTTCGGCCACGCGAACGATTTCTTCCCGGCCGAACGCCGGGACCCGACGGCCTTCGAGGCCACGCGGGTGTCCTGGCAGCGCGCGCTGGCGATGGCCGGCGTCGGGCTGGAGGACCTGGACTTCGCCGAGGTGCACGATTGCTTCACCATCGCCGAACTGCTGATGTACGAAGCCATGGGACTGACCGAACCCGGCCAGGGCGCCCGCGCTCTGGAAGAAGGCTGGGTCTTCAAGGGCGGCAAGCTCCCCGTCAACGTCTCCGGCGGCCTCAAGGCCAAGGGCCATCCGGTGGGCGCCACCGGCGTGTCCCAGCACGTCATCGCCGCGATGCAGCTCAGCGGCACCGCCGGCGCCATGCAGCTGGCGAATCCGCGCCGCGCCGCCGTCCAGAACATGGGCGGCGTGGGCATCGCCAACTACGTCAGCGTGCTCGAGGCGGTTTGAACGTTCCGGCGGCCGCGGTCGGGCGTCACCCCCGCCGCGGATCAGCCGGGCAATCTCGGCAAAGCGGTTGGTGCTGGAGATATCGGCGCCGTTCGCCAGCGGTAGCAGCAGGATCTCGTTGAAACCCTCCGCCCCGGCATAGAGGAACGCCGAATCCTGGATCGCGTCCTTGGCGTTGACATTCGCTCCGGACCGGATCAGCTCCGCTGCCAGGGCCGGGGACAAAGGGGACGCGGGCGGCGCTGACGTGACCGGCGTAGGGGTCCCTCTGTCCGCGCTGCAGCCGGCGAGTACGCCAACCAGGACGAGGTCGATTTTGGACGGTAAGTGAGAGACTGCTTGAAATCCCCTAGCGCCTCAGCAGTCCCGCCACCTGGTCCCCGATGAAGATGCCGTCCCTGTCCATCCAGTACCGGCGCAGCACATTAAGGCCCACGCAGGTGTCCATGGTCTGGATCCCCGGCAGTGCGCCGATGTCCTGCGTGATGAATGCGGCGAGTTCTTCCGGGCCCCTGAAGAGCCCGTGGAAGACTACGGGCGCCTTGCCGGTGACCATGGAAACCATGCGGGCGGAGTCGTGGGCAGCGAGCTGGTCCAGTACAGAGCCGATCGACTTCGGCTTGACCTGCAGTGAGATGACGGCGCTGAGCGGAAATGACACGGCACTGGGTTCCACCTCGACTCGAGGCGAGATCGCCCCGGTTCCCAGCAGCATCTGGATGGCCCGGTAGGCAGACGAGCTGCTGACATCGACCGTCCGTGCGACCTCTGCGGCGGATGCCCGTGCGTTCCGCCCCAGCTCCAGCATGGTCCGGAATTCCACGTCGGTCAGCTGCTCCATGGAGTCAAGGGAGGTCTGGTTGACCGGATCAATGTGGGCCGCCAGCGCGTCCGTCTGGCCCGGGGTCAGGCGCCGCAGCCGCCAGGACTGGCCTACACGCCGGGAATCGAGCACCAGTCGGCTCTCCACCGACTTGTTTCCCTTGATGGATGGAATCCGGTCGGTGAGCAGGTGGTCGATATCGGAACCCCTTAGGGGAAACAAGTCGGCGTAGATGTCCCCGGTACCGGAGGTGGTCATGACGAACTGGATCTCCGGAAACGCCTTGAGCTGCTCGGCAACCTGCGCGGCCTGGCCGGGTATACACCGCACCCAGAGCTGCTGGGGGTTTCCGGAGAGGATCAGAGGCCAGGCGAAGCGACCGATCACCTTCATCAGTCGTTCTTTCTGGAGCCGGTTCAGCCTGCGGGTGATGGTGCTGGTGGGGACTCCAAGGACCTCGCCGAGGCTGTTGGCGGGAACCCGCGGCGCGACCTGGAGGGCGGCGATGATGTCGAGGTCCGTTTGGTCCAGGAATGAAATATCGGCCTCCACCGGTTGAAATCTGACTATGCACTAAGACCAGAGTACCGCCCCATGCCCCTCTTTGCGAGGAATTACCCGTTCTACACCTCATAGTTGAATAGATTTCCCATCCGATATTGCATCTGCGCACGATCTGCTCTACATTCGTCACTTGAGAGCTGCATCACTTGCCGGGAGGTTGTTTCCGTGGCACGGGCGGACCGAGTCCCCGCCGAATTGAATGCACCTCGCGATCAATTAAGGAGTGCAGATGAACGACGCCCCGTCCTGGCAGTGGCCCGAGCCTCAATGGCGCGGTCACGTGAACAAGGTTCGCGCTGGACAGCCCCTGTCCCACCCCGATCCCGCCCTACGGTGGAAAGGCGGTGCGAAGGCCGCCGTCCTGCTGTCCTTCGACTCTGATCATGAGACCCCGTCCCTGCGCGACGGCGAGACCTCGCCGGGGAGGATGGCACAGGGCGAGTATGGCGCCCGGGTGGGCGTTCCGCGGATCCTCGAGATGCTCCGCCGCTACGAGGCACCGGCCTCCTTCTACATTCCTGCGGTCTGCGCCCTGCTCCGCCCAGATGAGGTCCCAACGTACGTGGACCAAGGGCACGAAGTGGCAGTACACGGCTGGATCCACGAGCGCAACACCCTGCTGACGTACGAACAGGAGCTGGATCTTCTCGGCCGCGCCACCGACGTGTTGCAGGGACAGTCCGGGGCCCGTCCGGTGGGGATTCGGACGCCGTCCTGGGACTTCTCCGACTCCACCCTGGACGTTATCCGGGAGCTCGGATTCGTTTATGACTCCTCGCTGATGGCGGACGACGAACCGTACGAACTGCTGGCGGACG